>JACMPS010000249.1 GCA_014377395.1 Chthonomonadaceae bacterium | reverse complement strand
TTTGTCCAGCACCGTTGGGAGCAGGGCATACTGACCGGGAGACATCCCGAAGGAGAGACAACAAAGAGAGACAACGGGGAACTTCAGGTAACTGTAGGATTTAGCCCCCACCCCCAACCCCGCCCAGGCAGAGAGGAGCCAATGCAAATACTTGCATCATTGATCAAGCGTTACTCATCACCTTACGTTACGCATACCCTCTATTCCGAGGTTTTTCTGCCAGAGGTTGAAAGAACGAGCGTCTTCGTGACGTACAATTCCCTCCTTCCCGCTGTCCTCCCACCTCCACTTGTCGCGGATTGTCGAGTTTGAGGCGGAGAGTGTCTTTGTAGTGCGTCCCAGAGACGCTCTCTCTTGTTTGATTTGGATAGGAGAAAGTTTTCAACTCACGGTTAGAGAATGTATGCGTGAGGTAAGTCGTCGCTTCGCAATCTCCTTCTCAGCACTTAACACTCTTTCTTTTTAACGCAGAAAAGAGAGTGCCGCTCTTGTGAGCGGTACTCTCTTTTCTCAGGAAGAAAGAACGAGGTATTCCTTTCCTCCCCACTTGTTTAGAACTCTACGGATTCGATTTACAGTCCGAGAAGGCGGTAAAGGCTCGACTGTTGGCTGAAGCTGTACTGCAACAGGGCGGAGGCAGTAGACTGTTGCTGTTGCAATCTATTGTAATTTGTTGTCTCCTTTGCGACATCTAAGTCCACGATATTGGAGACGGAGGCAGACAAGTTCGAGACCGCCGACTGAAAGACATTGATTGCCGAACCAAGCACGTTTTTCTGAAACCCACCCACTTGCGCCGCCGAAAAACTGACCTGATTAAGTGCCTGTCCAACGATCAGAGACGCATTTGCCGCTCCTGCAACTGAAGTTACATCAATACTCGCGAGAGTTTGCCCTGCAACAACGGAATTGCCGAGCGAACTTGCGGAAAGGTTCTGGAGGGACACACTTCCCGTGTTGCCCGCACCGATACCGAGTTGGATGCTCAGGGGATTGCTGGTTGCCGTGCCGACTTTCTGGTTAACCGTCCCCGTGTTATTGCCTCCCGGCGTCAGCAAAATTGAGTTGCCGTAAGGATCGGTGAGGCGTAAGCCGCTGTCGGTGGAGCTGCGCCCCGCCGTAAAGGTAACTGTTTGCGCGGTAACGGCTCCATTCACGAGGGTTTGTGCGGTGACGGTTGCCACCGCATTTCCACCACTGACCGAGGCTCCACTCGCCCCAAAGATCAGCGTTGCACTCTCCGATTCGCTGACTTTGTAATTGCTTCCGGTGGTGGCTTGCGTTAATTGGATCGAGGTTGAACCGTTCCCGGAAACGGCGGCGGCGGAAACTCCGGTGCTACTCGACACGCCATTGATTTTCGAGATCAGCGTTTGCACGGTGTCCGATCCAGTGACGGTGACGGATTGTCCGTTTACATTCACGGTGCCGCCCGCTCCGGTTGTGCCGCCGTTGACTGTCGCCAGAGTTGAGTTGACGGTGGCATAAGTGGCACTTCCGGTTG
Source organism: Chthonomonadaceae bacterium (assembly GCA_014377395.1). GTDB lineage: Bacteria > Armatimonadota > Chthonomonadetes > Chthonomonadales > Chthonomonadaceae > JACMPS01. The sequence continues at coordinate 20,888 of JACMPS010000249.1, read as the reverse complement.
CCTGTGCCGCCGTTGCCGCCGTTGTGACGGAGAGCGTGATACTTCCGGCTTGAATGGCTCCCCCCGCAAACTGCCCACCGAGAGAAATGCCGCCGACAAGGGCACCATTGGTGACGGCGGCAGAGGTTCCTGCAGAACCGTCAAGCAGGTTTTTAGTGCCATAAGAAGTTGTTCCTGCGATATTGTTGATTGCCGCAATCGCGCTCTGAATGGCGGCTTGATTGGCGGCGACTGCGGAAGGGTTGAGGCTCAGGTTGCTTTGCGCCTGTACCACATTCTGATTGATTACGTTGAGCAGATTGGTGATCTGCCCGGAGGCGTCCGTCGCGGTTTTCAGCAGATTGGTGGCACTTTGTGCGTCATCAATGGCGGTGCTGTAGCTATCTATTTGAGATTGCATCGCGTTGGAAATCACCAGACCGGAGGGGTCATCCGCCGCCGAATTAATCCGTTTTCCGGTGCTGAGCTTCAGTGCCGAAGCATTAAGTGCATTTGTTGTATTTTGCAATCCAAACAGAATCGAGAGTGAATCTATCCGTGTTCCCATGTTGTCTTTATGTCCTTGATCATTGTTAGAGGCTACTTACCTGTGGAGGTTTTTCCGTACCCATTGCAAGGAAAGGGCAAGCCGAACTACGAGGAAACATCTTAGAGAAAAGTAAACAGCAATTCAATCAGCAGAGGAAATTGCGGGTAGGATCACGAAATGAGAAGGAAAGTTACGGCTGAAAGCAATGCGATTAACTGAAGCGTCCCTGGCTCCCTCCCCTTGTGCAAGGGGAGTCTCCGGGTGAGGTCAGAAATGGTTTAATAGATTTACAACGGTAATGATCGCACTAACGGTCTAGTTTATCTCTGCGCTGAGCACCTTCGGTGAAGGCGTTCTGCCGGACGCAATGCAAAAGCGATGCTTACTCTGCTTTTGTCCGCAGGACTACCGGCGAAGTCGTTCCGCCGGATATGGTTGTCATGTGAGGCGCAGGAAAGATCGAAGAATTCCAACCCCCTCCTAACCTCCCCCTTGCGTAAGGGAGAGGAAAAGGATTGATGCGCCTCAACACTTCTCTTCGCGTAACAAACGCCACTAAAAGAATCACATCGGTCTTGAAAGGTTGCTCATTATGCCCTTATTACCTACTCAAATTCTGGGAAATTTGCCCCTCCCGGTCACACGAATCGCGCTCGGTTGCATGGGGCTTGCGGGAACGTGGAACCCCGCCGAGGTCGGGGACGAGCATCGCCGCAAAGCGATTACCGCCTATGAAGCCGCTCTTGAAGCGGGGATCAATTTTTTCGATCACGCTGATATTTACGGGGGAACGGCTTGCGAGTCTATCTTCAAGGATTGTTTGGAGGCGGTTCCCGGCAGTCGTGAGAAGATCGTGATCGCCACAAAAGCGGGCATCCGTTCCGGTTTTTATGAGCATAACCCTGACTATCTGCGGCGAAGTCTGGAAGGCTCTCTGAAACGAATGGGACTGGATTTCGTGGATTTGTACCAGTTGCATCGTCCCGATCCGCTTTCTCACCCCTCGGAAACCGCCGCCGTATTGGACGAAATGTACACGCAAGGAAAGATTCGCGCTATCGGGGTTTCCAACTACCACCCGCAACAAATGCTTGCTCTCAGGCAATTTCTAAAGGCTCCGATTGTCTCCAATCAGATTGCCATTTCGTTGCTACACCTCGATCCAATTTATGAGGGGGCAGAAGGACAGGGAGGAGACGGATCGCTGGATCAATGCCTCGCGTTCGGAATTACGCCGCTTGCTTACAGTCCGATTGGCGGTGGTTGGCTGAGCGGAAAACGTGATCTGCCGGAAGAGCCAGTGTTCCGGGGACGCATCGAGCGAATTCTCGGTGCCATGAAAGAAATTGCGCCGCAGTACAACGATGCAACACCAACTCAACTGGCTCTTGCCTGGGTGTTGCGTCACCCGGCGGGGATTATTCCGCTTTATGGCTCGAACAATCCGGCTCACATCCAAGAGGCAACTGCCGCCGCACAAATCAATCTCTCTCGTGAGGACTGGTATAAATTATGGACCGCATCACGCGGATCGCGGGTTCCGTGATAACGGTGGGAGGATATTGAAAGGAAAGGCAATCTCCTGACTGGGAGTTGAAAACTCCCGGCAACAAAAATGAGCATCTTTCAGACGCGATGCAAGAGCATTTTCCCTTAAACCTTGCAATCTTGACCCCATAAGAAATTGAAAACTCCGGTAAAGAGGCAAGGCGGAAGATGAGTCTCAACCTGCTTTCCCTCTACTCCACCGTCACACTTTTAGCGAGGTTGCGAGGTTGATCTATCTCGCAACCGCGCAATCGTGCCACATGATAGGCAAGAATTTGCATTGAAACCATGGAGACAATCGGCATCAGTGGGTCGAGCGTTCCCGGCACGAAAAGCGTGTAATCCGCACAATCGGGGTTTTTCGCGCCCTCCCGCAACACCGCAACCACAGTTCCCTCTCGTGCCTTCACCTCTTTGAGATTGGAAATCATTTTTTCTTCCGTCTCGATTTGTGTGCAAAACCCGATTACCGACACGCCGGGTTCCACAAGCGCAAGGGGTCCGTGTTTCATTTCGCCCGCAGGATAGGCTTCCGCGTGAATGTAGGAAATCTCTTTGAGTTTAAGGGCAGCTTCAAGCGAGGTGTCGAAATCGTAACCGCGTCCCAGATAGAAAAAGCAGGAGGAGGAGGCGAGTGCTTCCGCCAGCGCAATAATCTCCGGCTCCTTCTGAAGACAACGTTCGAGTAAAGAGGGCAATTCACGCAGGGCTACCGCGTAATCCGCCGTGAGCGTCGCCCCCTGCACCTGCGCGAAATAAAGACCGATGAGGGAAAGAGCCGTCAACTGTGCAAGGTAGGCTTTGGTGGAGGCAACCCCGATTTCAGGACCCGCCTGTGTGAGCAAAACGGCGTCGGCATCACGGGAGAGCGTCGAACCAACCACGTTGACGACAGCCAGCGTGGTAGCCCCTTTTGACTTCGCTTCTCGCATTGCCGCCAGCGTGTCGGCGGTTTCCCCCGATTGTGAAATCAAAATCACAAGTGTTTCCGCGTCTAAAATCGGATCGCCGTAACGGAACTCACTCGCTACTTCCGCTGTGACGGGACGACGCAAAATCCGCTCAAAAAACCGCTTTCCCACCACCCCTGCGTGATAGGCGGTTCCACACCCTACAATGGCGATTCGCTTAAAACTCGTCCACTTTGCAGGGGTGAACGGCACACCGGGAAGAGAAATCGTTCCGTCTTCCAAAAGGCGCGTCCGAAGCGTTTCACGCACGGTGCGCGGATTCTCATAAATCTCTTTGAGCATGAAATGCGCGTAGCCACCCTTTTCGGCGGCGGCATCATCCCAGGTCACCCTGAAAATTTCACGCGCAACGATTTGACCGTCCAGTTTTAGGAGGGTCACTTTGTCGGGTGTGATAATGCCGAACTCGCCGTCTTCAAGCAACAAAACATTGCGGGTGTAGCGGATCACCGCCGAAATATCAGAGGCAATAAAGTTTTCTCCTTCTCCGACGCCGACAACTAAGGGGCTGTCTTTGCGGGCAACGAAAACGGTATCCGGTAAGTCGGCGCAGAGAATGGCAAGCGCGTAGGAGCCGCGCACAAGCGAGAGTGCCACCCGAATCGCATGAGCAAAACTTTCGGCGGAAATTTGTGTGGAGAGCCGGGTGAGTTCGCGGGCAATCAGTTGCGGCAACACTTCCGTGTCGGTCTCCGAAGCGAAAACGACGCCTTCCGAAATCAGTTCTTCGCGCAACTCGGCATAATTTTCGATAATGCCATTGTGGACGACCGCGATTTTTCCTGCCGAATCACGATGAGGATGCGCGTTTCTCTCTGAGGGTTTGCCGTGTGTTGCCCAGCGTGTGTGCGAAATCGCAGTGTGAGATTCGGGCGTATGCCCGTCCAGAACGCGCTCCAGATTTGCGATCTTGCCGACGGCACGAGCGACTTCCAACCCCTTCTCGGTGAGACAAGCCACCCCCGACGAATCATAGCCTCGATACTCAAGGCGCTTTAAGTTGTTGATCACCGTTTCCACCGCGTTTCGGTTTCCAACGTATCCGGTAATGCCGCACATAAATTTTTCTTCCTCTCAAGACATCGAAATCAAGGGTGACACTTCACATTGACTACGTGACGAAACAATCGAATTGGCACAAAAAATTGCCCAACGAATGCTGGACAATTCTCCTGAATTTTATCGTCCGCGCAGACGCACGACATCCCCTACCACCCATCCCAAAATCATCGCGGGGAAAAGTAAATTGCCTCCCAGCGCAATCAGTTGCAGGGTGCTGTCGGAGTTGGAGGCGGATTGTGAAACCACGGAAAACAGGCAAGTCAAGACCAGCGTTGCGCCGTAAATTCGCAAAATAGAGGGCGAAAGTCGGTTTCGCGCAAACGCGACACCAATATAAATGAGTGCTGACGCATAAAACCAGACCAGTGCAAATCCGGCAAGAATGACGCCCATTGAAGCCGTTGTTTGCTGATCGCCGCGCAGATTGTCCCGTGAAAAAAGTTCTTCTCCCGCAGGACGCAAGCCCCCGTAAAAGGAAAGCAGTATTCCCGCGATCACCCCATTAACGCCTAATCCCAGCACCATTTGCAAAGAGAAGGAGGACAGAAAGCCGGGAAAGATTGGTTCACCGGGGCGATTGTACAGCAACAACATGATTCCGGCAAAGCCAATCGAGAGCAAAACCGCGATCATCGTCATGGTAGCTTCGGTGTTGATCCCAGAAGAAAACGCCTCACGGGGAGAAGTGGCAGGGGAGGGACGCGCCATTGTTGGACCCGGAGAGGAAGCGGGACGGTTGCCCATCAGTTTTTCGAGTTTTGCCCCGACGCTTCGATTATTGGGATTGAACTGCACCGAGTAGGAGTAGTGCAATTCCGCCGCCGCCTTCTGCCCGCGCTTCATCAGCACATCGCCCAGGACTTCATGTGCCACCGCGTTTCGGCGATCCAACGTCAAAATTTCCGCGCACATTTCTTCGGCTTCCCGGTAGCGACGGTTGACGTAAGCGAGTTGTGCCTCAGCAATCAGGCGATCCGTTTTGCGCTTTGTCTCTTCGCGTGTGACCGGAGTTTGGACGGGACGTGCCGAGGTAGTAGGACGGGGGGAGGGAGCCTGCCCGGTTGTTACACGTCCGAAGCCGTTAAACTCGAATGACGGTCTTGCCTGTGAATTCGGCTTTGTCTCTCCCGGCTTGGGGCGGTTCTGAGAAGTGGGTGAGGGTTGAGGAGGGCGTGGCGCGTTTGCCTTTGCGTTGGCTTCGAGCATCCGCTCGGCATCATAGGTGGCGCGTCGTTCGGGGTCGCCCAGCACATGATACGCCTCGTTGATGACTTTGATCTTTTGCGCGGCATCGGGCAAAGGATTGACATCAGGGTGAAATTGCCGCGCCAGACCCCGATAGCGACGTTTGATTTCGTCCTGCGGGGCGTCCAGGGCAACTCCCAACGTGGCATAGTGATCGAGCAGTGGCAACGGGTCATCTTTCTGTTTCGGCAACGGTTAAGGTCAACAATTTTAAGATTTCATCCAACTCAGATCTCTTAAATCAATCCAATTGAGAGGGTCTTGTCTCCCTCCCCTCATATCTTATCCCTTAGAAAGTGTTGAAAAAGTAAAGTTGGAATGTTTTCCGCAGGAATGAATTCCGCGCTAGAGGCGTACCGCCCCGTGTCCTTCGGACACCCCATTTGTGCTTTTGCCTTGAGTCCACGCAGGTGGACTTCGCGCCTTTGTAGCCGGGGAATTTATTCCCCGGACTCACGCTCAGGGAAAAAGGTTTGTAAGACTTTTTCAACCCCCGCCCAACCTCCCCCTTGCATAAGGGGGAGGGACAGGATTGATGCACTCACTCTCCTGAGCATAAGGAGGAGGAACAGGTTTTACACCCACCGCGCCACTGCACGAAAAAGCGCGGCTCCCTCTTCTTCCACTTTCGGGGGCGCACCCGCACCACCCGTGTAAAACGTGATTACGGTGTACGCCACAAGGAGCGCAACGAGCAAAAACACAACCACCCCGAAGATCATAGCGGCTTGATGAGACTTTAGTTTACCCTCTCCCTCGAAGAAGTCGGCTAATTTGTCCAGCATCAAGTCCAGACCGCCCGACTCTTCCCCGGTGCGGAACATATTGATCGCCATCGGAGGGAAAATGCCCGAAGAGCGCAAGACCTCCGACACAGGCTCTCCCTGCTCGGCTCTTTTGACGGCAAGATGGGCTGTTTTCTGTACGACGGCATTCCCGGAGGCGTTCCCGGAGACCTCCAACGCCCGCGACATCGTGAAGCCACCTCGATAAAGTGCTGCAAAGGTTCGGGAAAATCGTGCGAGTGAGAACATTTGTACAATGCCCCCGATCACCGGAATCTTCAGTTTGACGTGATCGTAACTTTCGCGCACCCCGGCGACATTGAATAGAAAAAGCCGACAGACAATCACCAGCAACAAAATCGGAATAAGGATCGTTGCGGCAAAACCGAGTGTGTCCATCAAGTACTGTCTGCCGTCTCCGCGAACGATCAGCGTGACAATCGCCAAATCCTTGCTGAAAAACGGATATTTGCCGAGCAACATCAACGCCACAAAAACGACAATCTTCGGGTAAAGCGTTTCATGGGCGACAATGCGCTTCATTTCGAGTTCATGTTGCACGTAGTCCGCGATCTGCACGAGAACGGTATCCAGGATTCCGCCCTCTTCGGAAGCGCGGATCATTTCGATTTCCACGGGCTTGAAAATCCAGGGATAAGCCGCCAGCACATCGGAAAAATGCCCCCCATTTTGAACCTGCAACATTCCCCGCCGCGCCACTTCCTTGAGTTTGCTGTTACTCGTTTGCGCTTCCATCGAAGAAAGAGCCTGATAAAGCGGTAGTCCCGCCCCGATCAGCGTGGCTAATTGTCGGTAGAAAGGCACGAGTTCTTTCAGCACGACGCCGGAAAAAACCGGATAAATCATCGTTTCGAGAAAACGTCTTTTTAAGTCTCTCTGATGCGCTCCGCTCTCGGAATAGGCGGGACGCTCCAGTCTTCCGCTTTCCGCAGAGGAAGCGTTCGGGTAAGCGGGATTCGGCGACGCGGGATTAGAGGAAGACACAGGGCGATTTTGCGGAGAGAGTGCCACCACGTTTCCGTAGGCGTTCAGCGTTTGGGTGGGTTCTACCACCGGAGTTTGCAACGGGGCAGGACCACCACGCTCCCAGGGCGACAACATTGCGTTGTCGTCAGAAGCGGTTTCCGTGTCGGGTTCACCACTCAGCAGAGTCAGGGGACGCGCCACGGAAGGCGGAGCCATCGCCTGAGTTGCATCAGGGTCGGAGACACCGGGGGACATTGTCATTGTCGCTTCTGGCAACATTTCGACACGCACGGGGATATAGCCCATCTCCCGAACGTTATTGGCGGCGGAAGTCATCTCCTCCGCTTCGGTACGCCCTTCAATGATTTTGCCCTCGTTATCGCGTGCGGTGTATGCAAAATGCGGCATGGAAACTCTTTGCCTCTCTGTGGACTAAGCGACGATGCTCTTTGGACTTACTTAATCCAGTTCTGGAAACATCATATGTGGAATATTCAATACAGCCTTGCCATAGGAGTACGCAAACCAACAGACCGCCGCTCCTCCGAAAACCAGCAACCCGATCACGCCCATTCTGAGCATCGTGAATTTTGCTCGCTTTGACGCTTCCACCGTTTGCTGTTCGTAGTAGTCGGCGGCTCCGTCCAGCATCTCGACGATCTGCCCAGATTGTTGCCCCGTGATCACCAGATTTTCGATTTCATTATTGAAGAGTCCTGTCTCCGTAAACGCCTCCGAAAAAGATGCTCCCGATTGCATCATCGCGTAAGAATTTTGCAGTTTCTCACGAATTACGAGGTTGCTGGATACGTCCATCGCACCTTCCCAGGCGGCAATCGGCGCGACTCCCGCTTCGTGCAAACGCCGCAACATTCTCACGAAAGAGCCGAGCGATTCCTGCCGTTGCAGCTCGGCGAAGGGCGGAACCTTGAGTGCGAGATTGTCACGCCATTTCTGGAGTTGTGGCACCTGAAGGCGACGAAAGATGAACTTCGAGCAAAAGTAGAGCGCAAACGCAATCGGCAAATAAATTGTTAGTTCCAATCGAACATATTTCAGGAAATTCGCTACCACGTCCATACTGCTCAGGATTGTCGCCATAAAAGGCAACACAATCGCAATGGCAAAAAAGGCTTGAGTCGCCATGAGTTTGGGAATCCACGCACCCCGATAAAGATCAATTTTGCGCTGATAGTTCAGCGCGATTTCCGCCATTGAGATTTCCAGAAAGCCACCGAGTTCTCCCGCTCTCACCGTTGCCGTGATGTGCGTGGGAAACAGCACCGGATAACCCGCCATAATCTCGGAAATCATGCCTCCGTTTCGGGCGGCGGTTGCCATTTCTCGTGCCACTTGCGAAAGATTTTTTGCGGGGGTACGTGGTGCGAGACTGTCCAATGCACTATAAACAGTCATTCCACTTCGCACAAGGGAGGCGAGTTGCTGAAAAAACATCATTCGGTCGCGGTCAGTCACGCCTCCCACATAAGAAAGGTGGTCGGGCTGTGTGACAGGCGAGGTGTAGCCGATTGATTTTGCGGAGCGTTGCGACAGGGCGGCACTATGCGAAAGGCTTGCCGCATTGCCGGACAGAATGATTTTCCCGCCTAAATTCGTGTTGGCGGAAGGCGTGTGCTGAACCGGAGTCGGTGCTTTCAGAACAGGAGTCGCGGCATAATTCAACGGCGCAAGAGCGTAGGAGGTTTGATCGAGTGTATCAGGTTGATCCAGAAGAGAAAGGTCTACGGGGGTTGCCCTCGGTTCGTTGGATGGCATCCAGACAGGCATAGCGGAGGGCGAGGTTTGAGCGGCTTTCTGTGGTCCAGGCGGCACGAATTGCGGTTGCACAGGCAAAGACTTCGCCAGCACAGGTGCAACGGATTTCACCGTCAAGCCGCTTTTCGTCAGCAGTTGCCCGACTTCTTCCGCGCTATTTGCGTCAATTTTCCCCATCAGGGGCTTGCCGTCTGTGCCTTCGGCTTCATACAAAAAGTGCATAATCCGCGCCCTTTCTCAAAATCCATTAAGTCTTCAACATCAATCCGTCGAAATTTATCCGGCGCATTTATTCCGCTGCACTTAATTTTGCCTCTATTTTCTGCCCCGTGTACCACTCTACGTCACGAATTCGCGTCAGGTGTCGCAAATCCGCCTCAAGACTCCCTAAAAAATCGCTCACACGGGTTCCGTTCGGCACAGCGATGCGGGGGTTGAGTTCCAGAAGAGGAACCACCACAAAGGCACGGCGAGACAGACCGGGATGCGGGATCATAAGACGCTCCGAACTGAGCGTAAGACTTTCCCACAGGACAATATCGAGATCGAGCGTTCTGGCTCCCCACTTTTCGCTTCGCACACGCCCGCTCTCTTCCTCCGCTTCCAGTAGCCTGTCCAGTAATTCAATCGGTTTCGGCGTGGTGCTGATCTCTGCAACGGCATTCAGATGAAACGGAAAGCGCGTCTTGTCACCGGGTGCAAGTCCCATGTGCGGGGACCGATACAAGCCCGATACCCGCTCCACCCGAATGTTTGCGTCTCGCTCTAAAAGGTGTAATCCTTCGCGCAGATTGTTCTCGCGATCACCGAGGCTAGCCCCTATTCCGAGGTAAACGTGGGCGGTTTGTGAGGACGATGAAAAAGGTACCAATATAGATTGAGACGTGTTCACCCCTTATTATACTCGGTACGAAAAGTGTTGAGCGTCAAGTATTGAGTGTTGAGGTGAAGATTGTCTCTCTTATTTGAATTCTCTCCCTGATAAGCCTGAGCGATCCGCAGGGAGAGAAGAGACCTCACTTAGAAACGCAAAGGCACAATTAAAAAAGCGAAAAAAGATAATTTTCAATTCAACCTACAATACTTTACGCTCAACACTTTTTTCCTGAATTATCTCACTTGACTTTTCTTTCTTTGACGTGCTAATCTGTCCTTGAAATTTTCCCCTCTCTCGAAACCGTATACACGTCGGGGCGCATGGTGCGTTCTGCAATTTTATCTCTGATTTTGCGGTCTTATTTTTCGGGAGTCAACTTTCCGCTATGGCAAAAACAAAAAATGACCCGACTCTGCCCGACTGGTGGCAACGGGAAAAACAACGGCGACAAAACTGGATTCTGCTGTTTCTGGTGACGCTGGGCATTCTCATCGCTTACTTTTATGCGATCTCTTTTCGCGGGCGTATCGGCACGGTAAGGGGAATTGACTTTGATTCCCGCAGTTTTATCGCTTTTATTCATCAGGAAAAAGACGGCAACACCACCTTCTACGCCGTGCGCTCCGATGGCAGTGATCTACGTCGTCTGACCCCACCCGATGACAAATCCAACAAACAAGACCCGACCTGGACTGCTGACGGCAAGAGTTTGCTCTACTCCTCCAATCGCTCCGACAGCAAGGTAATGCAAGTTTACGTGTTGGGACAAGGGGAGCCGCGACAACTCACCTATGGCACGGGCAACAAGTTTCAACCGATGGCTTCCTCTGACGGAAAGCACATTCTTTTTCTGACGCAGGGAGTCGTCAAAACTGTGTTGCTGAACGGGAACGACGTAGATCAGGTTTTGCCGGTTCCCTCAGCGGGCAGTTCCGTGGGAAACGATCAGGGTAGCACCAGTGATCTTCCGACAAGCGTAGAACCGAAAGGACCCTTTCTACGAGCAAGTTTTGCACCCGATGGCGTCTCGATTGTCGCGGTTCAAGCGATGACTGCCGAAGATGCCCCGACGCAGGGGGACATCACCTCAAACGATCAAGTTGTACGCGTGTTGCATCCCAATGTAAAGGGCAACAGCCCTCTTGATTTCGGACGTGAGGCGTTTATCTCATGGGAGCCGAACGGAACCCGGCTTGCAACGGCGTTCACCGAGCGTGAAATGAAAGACCCGGCAAATCCTGCGAGTAAATCCGTTGTCAGCAATGGAATTCACCTCTGGGATTTTAGTGGCAAGGACAGCAAACCGAAAGGCTCCACCCTCATCGCAACTGCCGGAGGATTGATCCAGATGCACGATATTGCGTGGTCTCCCGATGGCAAATTCATCGCCTTCGAGGTATGGGAAACGCCCGACGAGAACACCCGCACTCTGCGAGGGGTTGCCGTTTCTTCCGCCGTGCAGGGGGGGCTAATCAGCACGAAAGAAGACGTGAAAGCGATCTTAAAGCAACTGATGTTAAAGGCGGACGCAAAAGGAATTCCCTCCAATCCGAAATGGTCGCCCGATGGAGCGCGTTTGCTCTATGAATTACGCCGTCCCGACGGAGGGCATGACCTGTGCGTAATCAATAGTGACGGCACAAACCCGCAAAACCTGACGGAAAAACTCGGCGGAGACAACACGCAATCTTCATGGGCTCCGATGAAACCTTAAAGACAAAAACAAAATGAATTGAGCGAGGCGGGGCGCAGTCTCTGCGCTCCGCTTTTTTGTGCGCGAAAATTTGTGGGAGAACGATGATGACGCCCGGAAAAATCCTGCGACGCCTTCGGCGTCGGCTCAAAAACAAAAAGTTTTTCCTGTTGCTGGCAATGCTAGGTCCCGGCGTCATTACGGCATTCGGGGGCAACGATGCGTCCGGCATTATCGGCTATTCCTCAGCAGGAGCGCAATACAAATATAACCTGCTCTGGTCGCTCATTCTGGTGATGTTCAGTCTTGGTGTCTGTCAGGAAATGTGTGCGCGAATGGGGGCGGTCACAGGCAAAGGACTCGCAGACCTGATTCGGGAGGAATACGGCGTCAAGATCACGCTTTTTGCGATGATTGCCCTGCTCGTCGCCAATTTCGCCACTACAATCTCGGAATTTGCGGGAATTGCGTTTGGGCTGGAGGCGTTTCTGCCGGAGCATCAGCGTTGGCTTGTGCGTCTTGTGGCGGTTCCCCTTGTGGCACTGGGCATCTGGGCACTCGTGACTCGAAGCAGTTATGAGCGCGTCAACAAGATTTTGCTGTCGGCGTCACTTGTTTACATCGCCTATCTTTTCTCGGCATTTCTCGCACACCCGGATTGGAGCGAGGTTTTTCATCAAACCATTTCACCCGATCTCAGTCCGATTTTGCATGACCGGGATTACCTTTTCACCCTGATTAGCGTGATTGGAACCACGATTACGCCCTGGGGTCAATTCTACATTCAGTCCTCCATGCGAGACCGCAAAACCAGTGCCGAACAGTATTCACCGATTGATCCTCTTTTCGGGGCGTTTGCCGCAATTCTTGTGGCGTTTCTGATTGCGGTGAGTTGCGGTGCAACGATCTTCAAGCCCGGAATTCCCGTCAACATCAACGATGCAGGCGATCTGGCACGAGCCTTGCAACCTGTCGCCGGGAAATCCGCAACGCTGCTTTTTGTCGTTGGTTTGTTCAATGCCTCGTGTTTCGGGGCGATCACCGTTCCCCTTTCAACGGCTTACGCCGTCACCGAATCGCTGGGGTCGGAGTCGGGGCTGGGTCGCCGAGTACGGGAAGCCCCTCTTTTTATTGGTGTTTTCACCGGACTCATTTTCGTGAGTGCACTCGTGGTGATGTTCGGCGGCAAAAATCTGGCGGCACTGATGATTCTTCCCAATATCGTGGGAGCCGTTCTTCTACCGATTATTCTGATCTTGATGCTTCGGCTGGTCAACAACCCTCGACTGATGGGCAAATACGTCAACTCGAAAATCTACAACTTGATCGCATGGACAACCACAATCGTGCTGATTATTCTTTCGGTGGCACTGTTCGTCAGTTTCTTTCTTCGCCGCTAATGAGGTGGTTAGGAGAGAGTCCGGGAAATGAATTCCCCGGCAACAAAAGCGCGAAGTCCACCTGTGTGGACTGAGAAAGAAGATTGCATTAAGTCCACGCAGGTGGACTTCTCATCCTCTAGCCGGAGGATTTAACCTCCGGTTACTTCCTAAACCGGGAAACTCGCCACGTAGTCAGTGAGTTCGTCGAGGGGGCAGGTCGCAAGGGCGATTGCCGTATCGCAGACGCCATAATAGAGATAAATTAGCCCGTCCTTCACGACATTTGCCGTCGGGAAGATAACGTTTGGGATATAGAGTCCGAATCGCTCGTAGTAGGTTTCGGGTTCCATGATCGCGTGGGGGACGCGGGCAATCACCTTTGTTGGGTCGTTCAGATCGAGTAGCATGGCTCCCATTCGGTAGCAAACGCGCTTAATTGCGGGGTCTTGATTTTCGACGCCGTGATACAAAATCAACCAGCCCTTTTCGGTTTTGATCGGAGGAGTCGAGCCGCCGATGCGATTGTCTTCCCATTCGTACTCCGCTTTTGCGAGAAGAATGGGATCGCTCCAGTCTTCAAGATCATCCGACTCACAAATCCAGATTGCCGGATAGTCTGTTCCATATTCCGCACCTACCATTTGGAGAGGGCGACGCAACAACATAAATTTGCCGTTCACCTTTTCGGGAAACAAAATTACGTCCCGGTCATCCATATCTGCGGGGGTTGCCCAGACGTGATGATGCCAGTGAACCCGATCCGTTGAAACGGCGATTCCGCTTCGGGTCAAGTTGTCCGGGCGACCATTCTGAACATTTTTCGATCCGACTACCGCGTTTGTGGAGATGGGAGCGCGTTCAACGCCGGGAAATTCGCTTTCTTGCGACTCAGGAACACCAATTCCAGTGGGATTGGAAGACCAGGCAAAGGGGCGAAAAGCGTAAGTCATGTAGTACACACCGTCAATTTTGGCAAGGCGCGGGTCTTGCACCGAGCCGAGTTCGTTTCCTGCCATTGTCGGGGTAAATACGGGTTCCGGGCTTGTGTGAACGAAATTAACACCGTCGTCGCTTTCCATCATTCCAATAAAGCAGTGAAAGGGGCGCAACTGTCCTGCCGTGCGTTCGTAGAGATAGAAACGCCCGTCATCATCGAGCAAAACGCCGGGATTAAAAGTAACGGCTCTTCGCCAATCATAGATGCCGGGAACGATAATCGGGTTGGCGGGGTGTCGGGTAAAAACGGGTGGCATGGGGTAGACTTCCTCTCAGGTCGCAATTTGATCTTGTGGAGAGTTTACCCGTTCTCCTTTAGCAAATGTCGTGCTGCCCTCGATAAAACAGGACACGCAGGCACAAAGATCAACTGAAGAGGGATGACTGAAATTTATCCCAATGTCCGCAGGACTATCGGCGAAGCCGCAAGCGGCGAATTTATTCCGCCGTTCCTTTTTGAATCTATCAAACTTAACCGTTTTTCAACTAAAAATCTATGTCAAAAATACCTGTTATGCAAACTATTGAGGAGAGCGAACGCGCTTTTCTTGTTTCCGTCGAGCGCGACGAAGAACTGCGCCCCTACGCCCTCGAAGAGTTGACCGCTCTTGCCGACACCGCCGGAGCGGAAATCGTCGGGAGTTTCTTTCAACGGCGAGATAAACCCGATCCGGCGTTCTACATCGGTCCCGGCAAAAAAGACGAACTTTTTGCGGGCGTGCAAGATACTGCCTCAAACCTTGTGATCGTGGATAGTGAACTTTCCCCCGCGCAGGCTCGCAATCTCGAAGAAGCCGTACAATGCCGGGTCATTGACCGCACTCAGTTAATCTTAGACATCTTCGCCCATCGCGCCCGCACTCGTGAAGGGCGGCTACAAGTCACGCTGGCACAACTGACTTACCTGCTCCCCCGACTTTCGGGAATGTACACCAAATTCGAGCGACAACAGGGAGGAATCGGCGTTCGCGGAGGACAGGGAGAAACGAAACTCGAAACCGACCGCCGCAAAGTGCGTGATACGATCTCGGATTTAGAGGCACAACTTGCGGAGGTTCGCAACACGCGCCAACAACAGAGAGCAAATCGCCGTAACCTGGCTTTTCCGACGGCGGCACTTGTCGGCTACACGTCCGCCGGGAAATCCACTCTGCTCAACACACTTTCAGGAGCGGAAGTGCTTGTGGACGCCAAACTTTTTGCGACGCTCGATCCCACGACGCGACGCGTTGTGATGCCGGACGGGTGGGCAATTTTGCTCACTGACACCGTAGGCTTTATCCGCAATCTGCCGACCAATCTTATTGCAGCATTTCGTGCAACCCTTGAGGAAACCGTAGAAGCGGACTTTCTGATTCATGTCGTAGACACAAATCACCCCTACCGGGAAGTGCAACGCGAAGCCGTCATGGAAACGCTGGAAAGCCTCGGAGCCGCCGACAAACCGATAATTACTCTCTTCAATAAATGCGATCTGGTGCAAGATCGGGAAGCCCTGCAAGAACTCATTCTCGACACCCCGAATTCCGCTTACATCTCAGCGAAAACCCGTGAGGGAATGCCTCAGTTAATGGATCGCATTGTAGAGACGTTAAAGGGACTGCTGGAAGACATTGACCTGAAAATTCCCTACAATCGCAGTGATCTGGTGGCACAGTGCTACGAGTACGGGCGGGTGTTGAAAGCCGATTATCAGGAAGACGGCATTTATGTTCAGGCGCGAATTACAAGGGATTTAGCGGGACGAATCAAAAAATACGCACTCAAAAAGAGTACCGACCTCGCGTAATGCTCTTTTCAGAAGGGTTGGAAATCCTCGGCAGAAAAAACGAGCGTCTTCCAGACACGCAATTCTTTTTCACTATTGCTTCTGCTTTTTGAGTCGTGATTGCATAGTTTTAGAGGAGGTCGTGCTTTTGTATCGCGTCTGAAAGACGCTTGCTTTTGTTGCCGGGGGTTTTCAACCCCCGGAATAGAGGCATGAAATAAGTGACCTCACAGCAGTGAATAGTTTTTTATTATTTCTTCGCGGAGGCTCTCAGAAAGGCGATCCAGTCCGTGTTCAAGTCGTCCAGACTTTTTCCGGTCAGCGTAACCCACATCGCTTCTTTGTAGGTGTTTTCTTTTAAGGTTTGATCGAGTTTTCTCACCAGATTTTTGTCGTATGTCTTGAGTGCCCAGTCGAGAAACGCAGCAGTGGTGCGGTAACTGTCTCTCGCACTAACTTTGTCTGGGTTAGGGTGCGGACGCTTATCCTTCGGCTCGAAATTAAACCAGCGCACCCAGTCGGCAATGCCTTCCACAAGCCACACGGGATCATAATCGGGGTAGCCCTGTGCGACGTGCGTCAGTTCGTGAACCACCATTCCCAGATCGTCAGGGTGTTTGCGAATCCATTCCGGCGACATCGAAATCACTCTTCCACTTGTTGCGGCAACGCCTTTGTACTCGAAATCCATGACTAGAATAATATCATTGGAAGAAGGACTCGTTTTTCTCGCCCCCAACAATTCGACAATGCGGGGATACCATTTCTTCGCAAGCGTGTCCGCCTGCTTTGCAAATTGATCGAGGACTTTAAGTTGCGAAGTATCGCTCACGATTTTCGGAGGTACGGGTTTGGCGGCGTCAATGGGTGTTTCCGCCTGTGCGTAGAGGAGGCAGGGCAAACCGATTGTTCCCACCAACACGGAGGACAAACGAAGAAGCGCAAAATATCGTGAAGAAGTCGGCATAGCAAAAAATTCCTTTATGATCGAGTGAGAGTTTTATCCACAGATTAACACAGAGACCACAGATTGAAATGCAAAATACGAAGAAATAGAGAAAAGATACGAAACAGAAAGAAGAAAATATAGGGGAAAGTGTTAAGAAGGATCAGGCATTGCCTTGACTCCCCTCTCCCTAATGAGTCTAAGTGAGTGGCAGGGAGAAGGGTTGGGTGTGAGAGCAAAAGCACAAACCTTCACTTCAACTATGACACTCAACACTTTCTTCTATCTCGCCTGCGTCATTGAGGAGTGGGAGCGAGTTCCGAGGTCGGGTAATTCGGGATCGTCGGGCTGTTCTTTGCTTCTTTGCTGTCCAATCCCGGATGATTGATCGCGGCGGGATTTCTGCGGAGGCTCTGGAGATAAACCTCGATTTTGTCGTCTATTTTCTGTTCCGTTCGCCGTTGCATTTCGGTGGGAGCGGCACTGTATTTCGTTGCATACTCCATCACAAGAGCAATGAGTTCTCTTTGCGTAGACGAAAGCAGTGCTTCCGTTGTGAGCGAAGTTCTCCGGTACAAGGGTGCCTCATCCTCGCCTGAAGAGCGGCTATTTTCAAGAGTGTCTTCTTTTTTCCCGAAGCCTAGTTTGCCTGAATCAATGTATTGCTGAACCGAACTTTGTCCGGCAGACCAGGGAATCGTCACGGGGTTGACTCCGTTCCGATGCAACTTATCGTTCGCCTTGTGATGTGCTATCCATTCCTCAATTTTGCCGAGAGCGTCTTTGCCGAGTTTGTAATCCTGACTATGGGTAGTCCCCTCCAAGATTTTCTCCGTCTTGCTGAGCGACAGCTCGAAGTCAAGCGGGATTCTACCCAGGTGAATTTGTTGGCGAAACCAGTTTAATTTCCAGAAGACATCCGCCTTGAGAAGGAAATCCGCCTCGCCGTTGGTGGACTTTGACGACGCGGAGGTAGGAGAAAGTAGCGCATTCCCTCCGTTGCGTGTGCGCCCCGAAGCAACGCCGTCAAGCGTGAACGTGGGTGCACGCACCATTGTGTTTCCAATTGGTTTCCCTGTTGTGGGATCGAGAACGGCTCCCATTTCCTTCGGATCGAAAATTGGGCGTTGTTGCACGACGGAGGTCATCATTTCGTGATGCTCAGGCGCGGAGTTACACCCCGCCAGCAAAAGCGAAGCCGCGCTCATTATCCCTACTCGCCGCCGGATCAGTTGTCTTTTGCTCTGGTTCATAATGCGATTACTTTCCCCAAAATTTCTGTTTTCACCCGATCTTATTATGGCGAAACAGGCTCTTTGCCTCAGTCTCTAGTAGCCCCGTTTCTCTTCATATCTGTTTTTTAGAGGCTCATCTGCGAGATAACGTTTCAGATTTTCGACGAAAAGAACGGCGGCACGCGAGAAATAATACGGAGTCAAGCCCGAATTATGCGGCGTGATCAACACATTTTCCATTTTCCAGAGCGGACTTTCGGAGGGAAGCGGTTCCGTCTCGAACACATCAAGCCCCGCACCCGCTATCATTCCCGTTTGCAAAGCACGAATGAGGGCGGCTTCGTCCACGCACTTGCCGCGCCCGATATTGTAGAAGTAAGCGGTCGGCTTCATCAAAGCGAGATTGTCGGCGTTGATCAGATGATGTGTTTCCGGAGTGTGAGGAACCGTCAAACAGACGTGATCTGCCTCGGAGAGCAAGCGGGAGAGATCGGAGGCGGGATAAACCGCGTCGAGTTCAACTTCCTCCGAATGACGCGAGGAGAGGTCTCGTTTCGTGGCGATCACCTGCATCTCAAAGGCTTTGGCGCGTTTCGCAAGGGCTTCTCCGATGCGTCCCAACCCAATAATCCCCAGTGTGCGCCCGGTGAGTTCGTCCGCTCCGGTTGCGCGTGCATCGAAGTCATGCCCCCACTTACTTTCCAACTGATCTCGAAAATGGAGGTTCATTCGACGATTGAACATCAACATAAACATCAAAACGTGTTCAGCGATATTCGCGGCGTGTACCCCGGAAGCGTTTGTGATCAGCGGGCTGTGTTCACGAAGCGCAGAGGTGATTTTGTGATCGAGACCCGCGCTCCAGAAGGAAACCCATTTCAAACGAACCGCATTGGAGAGCACGTCTTCCGGCATATTCCCACAAACAACGATTTCCGCTCCGCGAATGGCTCTCTTGAAATCGTCTTCTCCATTCAGAAATCTCAGTTCGACTTTCTCATCGAGCGCAGGATCGCTTAAAACCGCTTTTCGGAACGTCTCGGCATCCTGTCCGCTTTCCTCCAACTGTATCAGCACAATTGTTTTGCTCATCTATCCTCTTCCGCCTCTATCCTTGTCGCTTTGTGCAGTGCCTGAATCATTGCTTCTCGCGCAAACGATTGAGAAGTCGTGCGAATTTGTCGTTTCGCTTCTCTGACCTCTTTCGGCAGAGTCAGGATACCCGATACTTGCAACCCAATGCACAGGGCGAGTTCATTTTCGGAGAGGAGGAGCACAACGGGGAGAAGCCGTGTCGCGGCTCCAGAGACGAAATCAGCGACAAGTGGGAGAGAAGTGTCTCCTGTTTCGAGAATAATTTGTGAGATGTCTGTCTCCTGAGCCTTGTCCAATAGCAAAGTCAAGTCTTCTTTTGACGCGGCATTTGCCGTGAAGAAAGAAAGTCGGAGTGCGATTTTCGGGAGTTCCGTAGGAATATCTTCCTCCTCACATTCCCGTTGCTCTTCACGCAGTGCTTCCGCCAGCTCGGTGAACCCCATTCCGGGCAGGTCGTCACGCGCAAAGACGGCGAGCGTAAAATCCGCTTCGGTTCCCACTTCGAGAATACCGCGCAATGAGGTGCCGTAATCGCTCGCCAGCACGATGGGCTTTCCTCCTGCAAGTGTGGCAAGACGGCTCAGGGCTTTTCGTTGTTCCTTTTCCTCCGCGTCGGGGTCGAGCAAAGCCTCCTCGTTATCGGCGAAGAAGAACCCTGTGTCCACCTCATTTTTACGCGGAACGACAAACAGGGCATCCGCTCCCGCTTCCACTGCCGCCGCAAGTTCGGTTTCAGTTTCCACGCGGGCGTAAACTCGGATCGGATTACCGTCAGTCGTTTTCGCGATCCCGTGCGCGTCCTCAATGAAAAGGCGTGTGCGGGGGGCAATGTTCTCTTCCGCCGCCTGAAACCGGGCGATATCTCCGAAATCCGGTTCGAGCGTCAGGCTGCCCTCGAAAGAATCGAGCAGAGCAATCACGTCTTCTCTTGCAAATTCCGTCAGCCCTCGCACTCCCGATATTACTGAAAATGGAATGCGCAAAGCAATCTCGTCCCGGTTCAGTTCGTTTTCGACTGCCGCGCCCACCACATTTCCCCACTCCAGCCCCATTGCCACCACCACCGCCGAGGTCAGATTTTCCGCGATTAGCACAATGTCGGGCAATTCGGTAAAGCGTTTTTGGTCGCGTTGAAGCCGCAGACTTTCGGGCATTTGCGGCGGCAATGTAATGCCGCTTAGCGTTCTCACGATTGCCGTTGTGCCAATCCCTCGCCCGTTTCTGTTTCCCGTGCCGCGTAATCGCATCGCCGTGCCGTACCTTTCTCACCAATCAGTAAAAATGGAGGAGGGAAGAAAATCTTCAACTCAACACTTTCCTCTTATGCCCCACGCCTCAGCACCGTTCCTGCAAGAACCCCGTTCGGTAGCCCCTCACTGACCACGATTCGCCCGTTTACAATTACCGTTTGGATGCCTTTTGAGTAGCGATGCGGTGTGTCAAAGGTGGCAACATCGGTGACGGTGAGCGGATCATAAATCGTGATGTCTGCGAAGTTGCCGGAGAGGAGTCTGCCGCGCTCGGTCAGTCCCAGGCGTGTCGCAGGAAGCCCCGTCATTTTATGAATGGCTTGTGCCTCGGTCAGTATTCCTTTTTCGCGCACATAACCCGCCAACATTCGAGGGAACGTTCCATAGGCACGAGGGTGAATCTGATCTTCGCCGTTTTTGCCGCCGGGGTGTGTGCCTACCCCATCGGAACCCACCGAAGTGTAGGGATAGCGCATCACGCGGGCAATGTCCTCCTCCCCAATCGCAAAGTTGACAGCGGCAACAAAGCCGGGAGTGTCGGCGATCAGGTTAAGCACATAATCCACCGGAGAGATCCCCTCCTCTTTCGCCAGAGCCAGCAGAGTATGCCCCTGAATTTCAGGACGAGAACGACAGGAACCAATCTGGAGCAATCGCCAGGGCGAAGTCTCCGCCTCCTCGTTTGCCCAATCAGGGCGAGCGGTAAGCATATCGGCGCGAACTTTCGCACGGGTGACAGGGTC
>JACMPS010000248.1 GCA_014377395.1 Chthonomonadaceae bacterium | reverse complement strand
GGGCAAGCCAATCCCGATAGCCTGGACGCATGAGGTGGAGCTAGGGCGAATTTTCTATCTGTCTCTGGGGCATAATCCGGCGGTTATGGAGACAACTCAGTGGCAAACTCTCTTCCAGAACGGCGTGAAATGGGCAACAGGGCAATGAGTGAAGAAAGTCAAAGCGTTGAGGAAGCCTTTGCTGCGATTCCGGCGGAAGGCTTCGTCTCGGTGTGAGGCTCATCCTGCATCCACTTCGCTTTCCTTGTCATCGAATCGCAAGTGCCTGGTGAACCTGAAGGGGCATAGACATTAATTTGCACTCTCGTAGAGAGCCCATTTCAGAATCGCTAAAAGAGCCTCTCGACCCTGCTTCACTGAAGAGGGCGACCTCTTGCAGAGAGTCATTCTGGTAGAAGATCAGTGGTCTGGAGATGCGATGAAAAGAAAAGTGAGACGATCTATCATTGGGCTTGTCGTTGTACTTTTGGGATTTTTAGCGATGTATAAGGGCGCGGTGCTTTTACTAAATGCTTATGCGGTACGAACCCAAGGACCGAGACCAGAGACACCCGAGGGATTGCAGGCTCTGAAACGGATTGCATTCACGTCGAAACCTCTAATCGCCGCCCTAAATCGGTATCGGAGTGAACACAAGTCCTATCCTAAGGAATTGTCGGATCTGGTACCGCGCTATCTCCCAGTTGATCTTGAAAGACCACGAGCCGGCACCTGGGCTGGCTGTCGGGATATATACGAAAGCTCCGACAGCTACATGCTGGAAATTGCCACCGGGTATGACGCTCTCTTGTGGTGCAACTTCAATGCAGGAGGCCCAGAAGGCTGGATCTATGATCCTAGAACGGGTGAGGAGCGGAAGAGCCTCAACTTCGTCGTCAAGTAAGTTCTCTTATACCCGTGTCCGCTGACATACCGGACAGGCGGTGCGAATGTCGTTTTGCCCTCCTGAAATTATGGAAAGTAGGATTGATCGCGTTCCTTTGATCGCTCAGGCTTACGATTATCGGATGATTGTTTTAGGGGCGTGGGGGTGTGGTGCGTTTAGAAATGACCCTGTAGCCGTCTCAAAACTTTTTAGAAAAGCAATTTTGGAGAAATTTCTCGGTAACTTCGAGGAGATCGTTTTTGCGATTTCGGATTGGTCGCCGGATCGCCGCTTTCTCACTCCATTTCAGCATGAGTTTGAGACGGCTATTGCTCTACCTCCGCATAAATAGCAAATGAAAGGGTATGAAAACGAGAAAGTAATGCGTGACATTTTAGCCGCGTCGTTCGATAATACTGACAGGATCGAGGGCTTTCAGGCGGAGACTGACGGTGACAAGAGCAGTAAGGGTGATCGCTATTGGCAGGGGCAAAGTAAAAAGAAGGGCAAGCCAATCCACAGGATCGAGAAGCAACCCACGCGGTGACAGAACAACGGCTTTGATTGACATAAGGAGGGTGACAGTGAGCGTAACCCCGATCAGCCAGCCAAGCCCACAAAGCCATGCCGTTTCTCCAAAGGAGCGGCGCAACAGTTGAGCGCGAGTGAAGCCAAGTGCCGCAAGCGTTCCAATTTCAGGAAGACGTTGCGTGTAGTAGATGTTGGAAAGCAGGGCGCAAACAAACGCAATCGCAAACACAATGATCGCTACGATCAGGTCAAGGATAAGATAAAGATTTTGCAAGGCATTTCGAGTCTCGCGTTGCAACACAGCGAACGTCCACACACGCGCTTTTGACTTTGGGACAAGCCGCACAATCTCCGCATCGAGTTCTCGTTGCAGTGCCGGAGTTTTGGCGAAAACTAACGCGCCCTGCCACGTAAAAGGCGAGTTTTGATCTACTACCGATTTAGAAGTTAGTCCTACCCACACAGGCCCCCGCAACAATCCCACAAGTTTAACCGTGATCGGGGCGTATTGATCTTCCAACTCAGGACCGAGAAGCGTATCACCCACCTTCACACCGATATTTTTTGCCACGTCCTCCGGGATCACGGCTTCCGCCTCGCTTTCTTTCGGCATCTTTCCCTCGGAAAGTGTCACGCCACATCGCTCCAAGAGAAGAGTCCGCGCCTCTGCTTCCAACCCGAAAACTGGAAAGACCATTTTCCCGAAGATCGTTTTGATCTGCGTCTGGTAAGAGTGAGCCGGGGCATAGAGTAAGACCTGCGGCAATTTCTTGATTTTAGCCTCTGCCTCTTCATCTATTGCCAGCACGTTGCGAGGCGTCAATCCCGTTAAATAGCGATTGTATCCATAGAGTGTGTAGACTGTAAGATCAATTGAGCGCACAATCGTAACCACTGAGGCAATGAGAATGACGGCAAGTGAAACCACCATAACGAGGGGAAGCGTTCTTGTAGGGTTACGTCGGAAGTAAAGAGTAGGGCTGAGAATAAAAGACATAAAAAGCGATAAATGTTTCGGTCAAAAGAATGTTTTTAGAAAGAACAGGCAGAATACAATTCTGAAATTTGACTACAAAAGGCGTTTGAGTTTATCAAAATCAAATTTAATCGGATCGGATTTGCGACCCGGCGGAAGTGCAATTTGTGCATGAGACACAATGTGCGAGTCGGAAATTGTATATCGAGTTCGCAGAAAACGGATAATCCCTGCGATTGCAAAGTATTGCATTTCGGTGTATTCATCGTTCCCGTCGTTAAGGTTGACGATCTCAATACCGACACTGAAATTATTGACTCGCTCCTGTCCCTCCAAGATCGAGGTACCTGCGTGCCACGCCCGCTTTTCGATAGGCACCATTTGGACCACCTCCCCCGCTTTGCCGACCACAAGATGTGCGGAAACTTTGGAAAAGGGATTCTGGAAGTGTCGCGTCGTTTCTTCCGTCGTATGCGTGACGGTAGAATGAAGCACCACACAATTAATTACGCTCAGGGAGGGGCGTTCGTCACAGTTGGGGGAGGGGACAAAAGCATAAACGAAAGGGAGAAGCGGCAAGGGCGGTTCATACCGATGAAGATTTGCAACGAGTACCAGAATGCAGACCGTTCCCACAGCCAGCGACACGCCGAGCCACTGCCTTCTACGCTTTCGCTTTGCTTTTAGGAGGGATTTCGGTTGTGGGGAAATTCTGGGATTCATGGACTTTTGTCGGAACGATTATCGGTTCAGCACACGCGCTAGAAACTCACGGGTGCGAGGTTGTTGTGGGTTCTCCAAGACCTGCGAAGGCGTTCCCTCCTCGTGGATCTGTCCGGCATGAAGAAAAATAACCCGGTGTGCCGCCTCCCTTGCAAACCCCATTTCGTGTGTCGCCACGATCATCGTGCGCCCTTCGCTTGCAAGATCACGCATCACGCCAAGAACTTCTCCCACAAGTTCGGGGTCAAGAGCGGAAGTCGGTTCATCGAAAAGAAGCACCGAAGGAGAGAGGGCAAGGGCACGGGCAATGGCGACTCGTTGCTGTTGACCGCCGGAAAGTTCACCGGGAAACGCATTGGCTTTCTCCGCGAGTTGTACCCTCTCCAGCAATTCCATAGCACGAGTGTGCATTTCCGTCTGAGTTTTGTGCAGGACTTTGAGGGGGGCAAGGGTCAGGTTTTGCAAAACGGTCAGGTGCGGAAAAAGATGAAACCGCTGAAAGACCATTCCGATTTCGCGCCGCAACTTAGTGACGTTGTCGTTGGAGACAGGCTGATTTCGGTAGCGGATTTCGCCGGAAGTCGGTGTTTCCAGGCGATTGATACACCGTAGCAGAGTAGACTTTCCGCTTCCTGAGGCACCAATCATCGCAATGACCTCTCCCTCTTTGACGTTGAGATTGATGCCTTTAAGAACCTCGTTTGAGCCAAAGGATTTACGTAAATCCTGTACACTGAGAACAGAATCAAGAGCGGAATCTGAGGGTGAGAGCGAAGGGAATTGCATGATAGGTTAGCCTCGACTGACAGGTTTCCATTTTTGTTCAAGAAAGCGAGTCAACATCGTGAGCGGCAACGTCAACACAAGATAAACGACGGCAATCGTCAGATAGATGCGGGTTGGTTCGCCTGAGTTAGTTGCCAGTTCCTTGCCGACACGCATGATCTCCGCAAGAGCCACAACGGAGACAAGCGAGGTGTCTTTAAGTAGGGAGACGGCTTCGTTCGTCATAGGCGGTAAAATGCGACGTACCGTTTGCGGCAAAATCACGTAACGCATTGCGGTGCGATAATCCATACCCAGGGCTTTTGCGGCTTCCATTTGTCCGGAGTCAATGCTTTCGATCCCCGCTCGGAAGATTTCGGAGATATAGGCGGCGGCATTGAGACTAAGTGCCAGCACCCCTGAAATAAAGGCATTGAGGTTGATGTGAATCGAGGGCAGAACAAAATAAATCACATAAATTTGCATGAGAAGCGGAGTGCCGCGAATAATCTCTACGTAAACGGAAGCAATAAGAGAAATCGGCTTGATGACCGACATTCGCATCAATGCCACAATGAGACCTACCGGGACCCCGAAAAGAAGCGTGTAAAATGTAAGTTGCAGGGTTAAACTTGCACCACGCACCAGCGGCTTTAGAATTTCGGAAACAGTGAGCCGGGAGGAAAGAGGGGAGGAAACCGCCCCCAAAGTCGGTGGTGCAACCTGATTATCAGAACCAATCTCGGAGACAGGAGAGCCGTCGCCTTTGACTTTTTCCAATCCGGCAAGAGTGGAAAGCGGCAATCGTTCTTCGATCCATTTTGCGTGAATTGCCGCGTATCGTCCGTCCGCCATGATGCGTTCAAGAGCTTTGTTGACCCGCGCGATGAGTTCCGTTTCGCCTTTCCACGCCACAATGCCAACGTTTTCGCTCACCTCAACTCCACCTACCAACTCCAGATCAGGAAAACTGCGCTTGAGAATACGAGTCAGGGCGGGCAAGTCTGCGACAGCGGCATCCGATTTTCGATTTTGTACATCGGTCAAGCCATCCTGCAATTGATCGAATTTAAGGATGTGGTCTTTTGGTACACCCGCCTTCTCAAGAGCGATTTGCCCCGTAGTTTCCTGCTGAACCGAGGCTACTTTGTCTTTGAGATCGGAGAGGTGCGCGATACGGGTATCGCCTTTGCGTCGTGCAATCGTTTGCCCGGAGAGGAAATAAGGACGCGAAAAGAGATAGCCTTTTTGCTTACGCTCCTGTGTGATCGTGACGCCGCTCATCACGAGGTCGGCTTTGCCGCTCTCCAACGAACCAAGAACCCCCGCCCACTCTAGACTTTGAAACCGAAAGGAAATCCCGATTTCCTTTCCGATCTCCGCTCCTAAATCGACATCAAACCCGATCACTTTTCCGTTTTCCACATACTCGAATGGCGGGTAGGTGGCGTCGGTGGCGACAACAACTTCGTTTTTCAGGCGAACCCGTTGCATGGCACTCTGCCCCTGTGCGGAAAAGGGAAGAGCAAGCACAAACGAACTGAGCAAAACGCGAAACCCCGAAAGGTAGCGAACATTCATGCGTGGAGACGTTTCCTCATGCGATTAGGTCTGGAGAGAGTTGCAGAAACAAGATTGACGCATAATACCACAAATCAGGGAGAAACCTGCGGCTTTGCAGTTTTTCTCTTCTCTGGTACAATATGGCTATGAAATCACTCCACTTTGACGATACGATTGCGGCGATTGCCACCCCTCCCGGTGAGGGAGGAATCGCATTGATTCGTCTTTCCGGTCAAGAGGCGAGAGAAATTGCCATCAAAGTGTTTCGTTCTCGTAAATCTGAGAATCTGCTCGATCTACCGGGGTATTCCGCTCGATTTGGAAGCCTTTGCGATCCGATCACTGGGGAAGCTTTCGACGAGGGACTGCTGACTTTGTTTGTTGCGCCCCGCTCGTATACCGGGGAAAATGCCGCAGAACTCTCCTGTCACGGAGGTAGAGCGGCAACCTCTTGCGCCCTCCACGCGGTTCTGGCGGCGGGGGCAAGATTGGCGGAACCGGGAGAGTTCACGCAACGCGCTTTTCTGAACGGCAAGCTCGATCTTGCACAGGCGGAAGCCGTCGCTGACCTGATCCACGCCCGTACCGAAACCTCCCGCAAAGTGGCACAACGTCAACTTTCAGGGAGTCTCTCGGAAGCTCTGAATGTATTGCGGGAAGAACTGATCGGGATACTGGCGGCAATTGAGGTGACGATAGATTTCAGTGAAGAGGTTGGCGACCTCGATTACAGTTTGTTACTGAACAGACTTGCAAAAGTTCAGGTTTCAGTCCATAACTTGTTACTTACGGCGGATCGGGGGAGGATTTTACGAGAAGGGCTACGAGTTGCAATCATCGGAAGACCAAATGTCGGAAAATCTTCTTTGCTGAACGCACTCCTTCAGGCGGATCGAGCGATTGTCACGGAAATTGCCGGAACGACACGCGACACTCTTGAAGAAACCGCAAATTTAGGCGGCGTTCCGGTAACGCTCGTAGATACTGCGGGACTCAGGGAAACTGAAGACCGCATCGAAAAAATGGGAGTAGATCGAGCAAAAGCCACTATTGAGACGGCTGATGTCACGCTTTTTGTCCTCTCTGCGGTCGAAGGCATCACTAAAAAAGATCAGGAAATCCTGATAAACTTGAGCATTAAATCGAAAAGCCGTTTTGTGATCGCCGTCAATAAATGTGACGCAATTCCTGAAATGGCGACTATTCTCAATGATGCCTCTGCACTCATTTCAGACATACAAGTCGTCTCTGTCTCCGCTCTCACTCGTTCAGGTCTGGACGCACTCGAACACGCTCTTCTTTCCACGACTTCTGCTCAGGACAAAGGTTCTTCCAGCGATGATGTCACCGTCACGAATGTTCGGCACAAAACCGCATTGGAAGAGGCGCAAAGAGATTTGCTTCACGCCCTTGAGACCACTTCCGCAAATTTGCCGGGTGACTTTATCGCCATAGATGTTCGAGGAGCCTTAGACGCCATTGGACAAATCACCGGGGAAACCGCACCCGAAGAGATTATCCACCGTATTTTCAAGGATTTCTGTGTCGGAAAATAGGTTAGAGTTTCCAGTCCACCGGTGCAATTCCGACTTCTTCCAACGCGGTATTCGCTTGTGAGTAGGGCTGAGAACCGAAAAAGCCATTTCGTGCAGACAGGGGAGACGGATGAACGGACTTGAGTACCACATGATGTGCCGAGGTAATCAATGCCTGTTTTTTCTGCGCGAATGCCCCCCACAAAATGAAAACGACTCGCTCTTGCTTTTCATTGACCACACGTAAAATAGCATCGGTAAACTTCTCCCAGCCCTGCTTTTGATGTGAGGCGGGTGTGTGCGCCCTGACCGTCAAGATGCTGTTGAGCAAAAGAACGCCCTCTTTTGCCCATGGTTCAAGGCTTCCCCCCTTTGGCTTTGGAAGACCAAGATCACTTTTGAGTTCGATGTACATATTGACGAGGGAAGGCGGCGGTGGCACAGGAGGACGAACCGAAAAAGCGAGTCCATGTGCCTGTGGCACTCCATTAATTTCGTTGTGATAGGGGTCTTGTCCCAGAATCACGACCTTTACCTGTGCCAACGGCGTCAGGCGCAACGCGCTGAACAAATCCTCCTGCGGAGGATAAACGGTTTGCGTCGCATACTCGTTTTCAAGAAATTGTCTAAGTTTTGTAATATAAGGTTGTTCCAGTTCGTCGGAAAGTGCCGTTTTCCAATCGTCGGGCAATTGCTCAAAAATCATTATGATTGCTCCTCTATCTCCCAGATCGAAAATTGGTTCTCAAGGTCAACGAGAGTTTGTCCAAGGGATCATCCCTTACTACGCACGGGTAACGATTGACGCTCCACAGGCGTAAAAGTGAGTGAAAAACATCACGAACTTACCCTGATTTGGAGCTACCCGAAAGACAAAATGATCCACACCGCCGATAATTCGCAACCTTCACGAAGAACGGGACGCCCCTTTACCGTGCTGATCGAAAATGCCGTTTCCGCTTATCACGCACTCACTCAAAATTGGGTACGCTCTCTGCTCACAATGTCGGGAATTACGGTGGGGATGATTGCGATTGTCTCACTGATCGCGATTCTTAAGGGTGTGAAGGCGGAAGTTGGAAATCAAGTCAAGGGTTTAGGAGCGAATCTTGTCCTGATCGTGCCGGGAAAACTCGACGAGAACGGCTTACCTTCGCCTTACTCGATGATCGGGATTTCATCGCTGACAAATGAGGATGTGATCGCTTTGCAAACCGTGAAGGGAGTGGATAGAGTCTCGCCGATCAGCATTGTGTCCGGGACAATCGAGTATGGAAAAAAAGAGATTAGCGCGTTGGCACTTGGCACCAACAAAATGGGGGTCGTGATGAACCCTACGCCGCTTGCAGAGGGACGCTATTTTGAGGCAAACGAGGAGGACGGACAATATTGCGTTCTGGGTGCAAAACAGCGCAAAGAATTGTTTGGGGATACCCCGGCACTCGGTAAAAAGATAAAAGTACGTGGGTTGGATTGGACCATCGTAGGGGTGCTGAGCAAGCCTGCGGGTGACGGCACAATGGGCAATGCCATGCTGGGGCTGAGCGATGTCTGTTACTTGACCGGAGGTGCCGTCCGAAAAAAAGTCGAAGGGGCAAGAGTGGATCGAATTGCGCTCCAGACGGGCTTCAAGGACTCGGCGGACGCGATGATCGGCTCAATCGAAGGCAAGATGCGCCAGATGCACGACGGCAAGGAAAACTTCGGTGTCATCACTCAGAAAAAAGGGCTCGCAATTGTTATCAAGATGCTTGATCTTGCGGAGAAACTGCTTGGTTTGGTAGCAGGAATCTCGCTTTTTGTGGCGGGAGTCGGGATTATGAATATCATGTTGGTGACGGTTCGAGAACGTACCCGTGAGATCGGGATTCGTAAAACCGTAGGCGCAAGACGCTCCGATATTTTCGCCCAATTTATCGTCGAGGCGGTTATTCTGTCGCTTGTGGGGGGGGCGGTAGGACTGGTTTTTTCAGCGGCACTTTGTAGCGTGATCGGTCATGTTTCGATCCTGGAACCGATTTTAGATGGAAGCGTTGTTCTTGCAGGAATGACTACCTGTACGGTTGTCGGAGTGCTTTTCGGGGTGGCTCCTGCGATCCGTGCCGCTCGCTTAGACCCTATTGACGCTATGCGACACGAATAAATTTAACTGTTTTTCGCTAAACCCTTGACGAAGAGGCTATTTATTCGCTATAATTTCGCTATCTCTGGCGAAATGAACTGTTTTCATCGAAGAAAATAACTTCGCGCCGTATTCTCGAAGGAGCGACGCAAAATGATGACCCCCGGCATAATCTCGGTGGCAGTTCGCAAACGCCTTTTCTGTGCGGCACTCAGTGTGCCTGTTATGTTCTCCCTTCTGCTCAGTCCCTCAAGGGCGTTTGCCAGCGAAGCGGTTACACTTCCTGCTCTTGGCAACTCCGATATCGGGGTGATTCTGATTGCCTTTTTCGCCGGGTGTCTTTCCCTTGCGGCAGGGTGGTACTGGTTTAATCTCGTCAAAAAACAAAATCCCGGCACTCCAAAAATGGAGGAAGTCGGGAAGGCAATTCGTGACGGCTCCTTTGCCTACCTCAAAGAGCAACGAAAAAGGATGGCTCCGCTTGTTGTGGGGATTGCAATTGTCCTTTTCTTCCTCTATCGGGGACAATCGCATCTCGGATATGGAGTAAAAGAGGCAATTGGGGTCGCCGTCTTCTTCGTTCTGGGTGTGGTTGCCTCGTATCTTTCCGGCTATGTGGGGATGACAATTGCTACTCTGGGCAATCAGCGTGTCGCGCACAAGGCGCGTACCACGTTTAAGGGTGCGATGGAAACGGCTTTTCAGGCGGGAGCGGTTTCCGGGATGATGACTGTCGGGTTTGGACTGGTTGGGGCAAGTGTCGTCTTTCTGCTTTATCAGGAACGAGCGATGCTGGTTCTTGTTGGCTTTGGCTTTGGTGGGTCACTCGCGGCTCTTTTCATGCGCGTAGGCGGCGGCATTTTCACGAAAGCGGCGGATGTGGGAGCCGATCTTGTAGGCAAAGTCGAGGCAGGAATTCCTGAAGACGATCCCCGCAACCCCGCGACGATTGCGGATAATGTCGGGGATAATGTTGGCGACTGCGCGGGCATGGCGGCAGACGTTTTCGAAAGTTACGAAGTCACGATTGTTGCGGCGATTATTCTGGGAGCCGCCGTCGTTCCGGCTTCTCTCGCCATAAGTAACCCTCTTCTGCAAGCAAGTGCACTCAAACTCGCATTGTTCCCGCTTTTGATTATGGCGGTTGGAATCATTGCTTCGATCATTGGAGTTGTGAGCGTCAAAGGAAGCGAAAGACCTGATTTCGACCCGATGAAGGCGATCAACACGGGTTTTCGCTTGTCCTCACTGATTGTGACTCTCCTGTTTGCTGCTTCCGCTTACCTTTACTTTCAACATTTCGGGGTGCGAATGGGAGATCAAACAGGGATACTTGTTTCTCTCCCAGACGGCTCAGGAGATCGAGTTTACGCATGGTGGCGTTTCTTCCTCTGTACCACTTTTGGCGTGATTCTTGCACTTGTGATCGGTTGGCTCACTGAATACTACACCTCCACTGAAAAAAAGCCTGTCAACGAAGTCGCACATAATGCGAAAACCGGGGCGGCAACCATGATTATTGCCGGGTTCTCGAATGGGCTTGAGAGCGCAGTGTGGGCAGTGCTGGCAATTTGCGTGACGGTGATGGGGGCACTTGTGGTGTTCCCCGATAACGCACTCCTTGCGGCTTATGGAGTAGCTCTTGCAGGTCTCGGTTTGCTTGCGACAACAGGCTATATCCTTGCGATGGACACTTTCGGACCGATTACGGACAACGCACAGGGCATTTTCGAGATGTCAGGCGTGATGGAGGAAGACCGCAAATCAGGTGATTCCAAGTCGCAGGGGATGGACGGGCAACAGATTGTCAGTCGTCTCGACTCTGTCGGCAACACGACCAAAGCCCTAACAAAAGGCTTTGCCATTGCAACGGCGGTTATCGCCGCCGTTGCTCTGTTCCGCTCCTTTATGACGGGGGCAGGGCTTCTCCCTCCAACAACGGCTGAGGGCTGGCGTTTCATTGCGTCGGAACTCGAACGAGGACGCATCGTTGGAATTCCACTTGATGTTCCCGAAGTTTTTATCGGTCTTTTGATCGGGGGGGCGGCTCCGTTTCTGTTCTCCTCATTCGCGATCAATGCGGTGGGACGGGCGGCATTTCAACTCATTAACGAGGTACGCCGACAATTCCATGCCGACGCCGGAATTCTTGAAGGCACCTCGAAGCCGGATTATGCCCGGTGCGTTTCGATTGTCACTGTTGCGGCACAGCGTGAGTTGCTGGGTCCAGGTGTGCTAGCGATTGCACTCCCCATCCTTGTAGGATTCGGGCTTGGGTTTCGGCGTCCCGATGTGGGGGCGGCGGCTCTTGGTGGGTATCTTGCAGGAGCAATCTTGACCGGACAATTGATGGCAACCCTGCTTTCCAACTCCGGGGGTGCCTGGGATAATGCCAAAAAGAAAATCGAGGATGGGCTTTTCGGAGGGAAGGGGACGGAGTTTCACAAAGCCGCCATTATCTGTGACACGGTAGGCGATCCCTTTAAGGACACGGCGGGCCCTGCCCTCAATCCCTTAATCAAAGTGATGAACCTGACAGGCGTTCTCATCGCCGGAATCGTGATACAACCGATGGATACCTGGGTGCGCTTGACCGTTGTCTTGATCTCAGGCGGAGCGTTGGTCGGAGCGATTCTGTTCTCGAAGCGAGGTTCTATTCTCGATCACGGCGAGGGCTTTGAGAGCATTGAACCGGAAGTCTCGTCCGATGCAGAAGCCTCATCCGATTCGGGCGAGACTAACTCTACCGATGATTCGGGTAAACCGAACTCTCGATCTGAAATCGCAGTCGGCTGACTCATTCTTACATTCTCCGAATCCCTTTCTCTTGTACCCAATCGAGAGAAAGGGATTTCTCGTCATTTCGGAACCTTATGAAATTCGGAGAGGAAATAGAAGAGGTAAAAGCGGAATAGGCTTTAGTGAATCGAGACGCTAATAGCACTTCTCAGGTAGGGGGACTTCGCAAGCCTCACTGAGCAGTAGAGTCGGAATTAGACCAAAACGCAAAAGAAAACGATCATGATTTCTTTACTTCGAGAGACGTTTAACACCCGGTATCGCCCTGAACATTACGCGAAATTTCAATTGCTCTTGACAGAAAAATGCGGAATGGAAGTCCCTTTCCGCAACTGTGAAACACCCTGCTTTTTTCCGCGTCCTCTGATCGAAAAAATGGCGACCTACGGGCAGGAACTCATTGAGCAGGTTCTCAATAATGCAGATTATTTAAGTCGTGCCGGAAAGATGATTCCGTCTGCGT
>JACMPS010000247.1 GCA_014377395.1 Chthonomonadaceae bacterium | reverse complement strand
CAGGGCAGGATGCCTCTAATGCGGAATTCATTCCTGCGGCGAATGCTGTTCTCCTCCTCAGGCAATCGCCCCATCAAAAAGAGTATAATAAGGGCATGAGATTTATTCCGATGCCCCGCCCTCTGTTGCCGCTCCTCATTCTTGCTTTGCCGTCCGCGCTTTCCGCTCAACGCGCCCCCAATATCGCCCGAAGCCTGACCTCGGCAGTCGGCGCACAGGGGCGGCTCATGTGGATCGACGGCACTGCAAACCTGTTCCACAAAGTGACAAAAAACGGAAAACAGGTCGAAGAACCCTGGACGACTTCGCTCTCAGGGGTGCGGGACATCGTGCAGAAATGCAAGCGGGCGCACGTCAACACGCTTATCGTGGACGTGAAGCCGCTCGGTGGAGAAGTGCTGTACGCAAGCAAGATCGCGCCCCGTCTACGTGTGTGGAAAGGAAAAGCCGTTCCCGATTTCGATGTGTTGGCGGCGTTTGTTGAAGAGGGGCATAAGGCGGGCTTGCAGGTGTATGCGGCGGCAAACACTCTCTCCGAAGGTCACAAATACTACAACACGGGACCCGCTTACACGCACCCTGAGTGGCAAAGTGTGGTTTATGGCGTAGATCGCAGACTGAAGACTCAGGACGGAACCCGCCTCTCGTTTCGTGTTCCCGGCGAACCCGACGACGCAAAGAAACCCTCGCTTCTCACCGACGCCGACAGTGTCCTTTCCGCAGAACCGAACGCCCGGATTGGGTTGGACACGGCGGAAGGAAGTCAGGACTCAAGGAAAATCGAACGCTCTCCGCTCGATCAAAAACTTCATCTTTTGCTTGACCGTGACAGCCGTGTCGAAGGGTTTATGGACAATGCTCTGCTGGGAGACGACCCGCTTTTCGCCTCCGAAAACGGACGAATGTTGACAATGACCCTTGACGCAGACCGAGAAAGTGTGCGAACTCACCTTATCCCCGGAGAGCGTGTGACCTTCGAGATGCAGAGTGTGCGAACTCCGATAGCACAGGCTCCCGCCGAAAAAATCGCGGTCTTTGTCTCTCTGATGAACCCGGAAGCCCGTGCTTATGAACTCAGAATCGTTCAGGAAATCGTGCAAAACTACGGGGTGGATGGGTATGTTTTGGATCGGTGTCGGTTCAGCAATCTCTACAACGACTTTAGCGATAAGGCACGATCCGCCTTCGAGAAATGGCTCGGAAAGCCTGTCAATCGGTTTCCACAAGACATATTTTCATTTTCGCGAACTCCAGGGGCAGGCATCGTTTATGGTTCGCTTTACAAAAAATGGCTTGAGTTTCGTGCAACCACGCTTCGGGATTTTGTGGCGGACATCGCAAAAACCGTGCGCTCGACTAAGCCCGAAGCCAAACTCGGCACTTATGTCGGGGCATGGTATCCCAACTATTTCGAGGTGGGTGTGAACTGGGGAAGTCCCCGCACTCGCCTGCGCTACAAATGGCAGACTGAAGACTATCCTGAGACGGGCTACGCGGAATACTTCGACTGGGTGACAACCGGATGCTATCACCCGACCCCCACCAAACGGGAAGCCCGCCGCCTCGGACACAGCGAAAAAGCCTCCGTCGAATCGCTGGCGGAAATCTCACAAAGTGCGGTTTCCAACGCCGCCTTCGTTTATCCCGGCATCTCCGCCCCCGATTACCAGAACCGTCCCGATGCGATGATTCGCGCTCTCGAAGCCGCCTCGTCACAGGGGCAGGGGTGGATGATTTTCGATATTTCCTACATCGAAGAATTGGGAATGTGGAGGACACTGGAGCGAGGAGTCGCAAAGGACGCGCCTTCGCCTGAGAGTATCCCCGGACTTCTGGCGCAGGTACGCTCGGCAATGGACGCCATAGATGAGGCACCCTAACCCCCTATGAAAACGCTGATCCTCGCCAATGGTGATCCTCCCTCTTCCGCCCTTGCCCGCTCTCTTACCGCCCTGCATGATTTTGTGATTGCTACAGACGGAGCCGCTCATAAAGCTGCGCTTCTCGGCATAGAGCCCAATCTCATTTGTGGCGATTTCGATTCGGTACATGAGGAAAAAGCGCGCACCGAGTTTCCCGAAACCGAGTTTCTGGCAACGCCCGATCAGGAGCGGAGCGATCTCGAAAAAGCAATTCGGGTCTCGCGAGAACGAGGGGCAACAGCCATTACGCTTACCGGAACCGGGGGCGGGCGATCCGATCATCTCCTGGCGGCGTATGCTCTGCTTCTGCGTTATCACCGACAATTTCCCCTTCAGATCGTTGAGGACGGAGGGCGCGTTTTTGCTCTTTCAGGCGGTTTCGAGTTGATAGCAAGCCCCGGCGATACCCTTTCCCTCCTTACTTTTGATGAAAATACAAAGGTCACTTTAGCGGGAGTGAAGTGGGAATTGAACTCACATCCCCTCCAGATCGGTACGCACGGCGTCTCCAATGTCGTGACCTCATCTTTGGTTCGCCTTTCAAGTACGGGCGGCGCACTCCTTGTCTGTCACCTTCCCTTAAACTCGGATTGCCTTCTCCCCTTCTAAAAGTGTGCCTCATTCCTTCTGTTTCCCAGGTATTAACCTCAGGTTTGCTAAAATAAGTAAGTGAATTCTAAAGTTGGCACAGAGATTGCTTTAGTGAAAAATGAATCTCTTTCATCACGGAAGCATTTTTAAGAGAAATTTTTTACAAAGGGTAATTTGTTCGGGTTAATCAAGTTTCCGCCAGTAGGGGGATTTTACATCGTGCCTGTAGGAAAACTGACGCAATCACTCCGCCGAAATTTCCTCATCGCGACACACAGAAAGAATTCAGAACCTCATGCTTACCACCCGAAAAAGTTGCTTCGGACTACTGACCATTGCGACTGTCGCTTTTGTGCTTGCGGGAGGTACGGCTAAAGTCCGCTCTCAAGTCATCTTCAATTTCAACTACGGAACCGGTGCCAATACAACCGTCGTTAACACAAGTCTGCCGATTGCCGCCTCCACCGGACTTGCAACGCTGACGACCAATTATGTCGCAAATACCGTGTTCAACTTTGTTGGAACGCCCACGAATGCACTCGGATCGGACGTTGCCGGAGCCAGTCTTGGGTTGCAGAACGGCGTCTCCATGACAAACCCCAACGGAAATTTAACGAACCGCTATTTGCAGTACGCCTTTTCATCGTCGGGGCTATCCGGGCTACGTTTCTCGACGGCAATCAGACATTCGCCCTCTGCCGCAAGTCAGATAACACTGAGCTACAGCCTTGATGGAACCAATTTCACCTCCATTGTGGGCCCAAATTTGGCTACAAATTCTACGGGCTCGAATTTTGTCGCCAATTCCGTTCTTCTCCCCCATGAACTGGACAATGCTCCCACTGCATTCCTGAGAATGAACTTTGCAGGGGCGATAGCCAACACATTCAATTCCTTTGTCATTCTGGACAACACCCGTGTTTCCGTGGCGAGTGTGCCTTCCCCTTCTGCCTTGCTCCCCTTCGTGTTAGGGTTGCCATTACTGATGATGAAACTTCACAAATGTCGTCAAGTGTCGTCTTGATCACTCTTTCTAGATGCCTCCGCAAACAACAAGGAGAGGAGAACAGCACTGCTGTTCTCCTCTCCTTGTTTCAATCCTTCTGAGATCACCGAAGTGAAGTCAATCTTATTTGCGTCGTTTGCGAAGTTTCATCGCAAGCATTGGTACACCCATCGCAAACGGCAGAAGTGCCGAAGGAGAGGGAACCTGCCCCTGAATGGTGGCACCTGTAGACTTGTGAAAAACGACAGGGCGTGAGTTCACGAATTCGGTACTGTTGTTATTAGTATCAACATACACACCGCCCACAAAATTGCGAACGATTGAGGAGGTGATGTTCGCGGGAGCAGGAGCGGGTCCCGCTCCTTCGAAGGCAGATGCAGTCGCACCGTAACCCACGAAGTCAAGAACAGTTGTCCCGGTTGGAGGATTTGTTACCGTTCCTAACGAAGTTGTGGTGTTGACAAGAGCAACTTTGCCCGCAGTTCCGCTTAGACTCACGGTTGATCCAGCAAGATCAGCGAAACTAGCAAGGTCATTCCCGGCTCCTGCTCCAACGGTGCCGGTGCTGATCAGGAAGTATCCGCCTGCCGCAATGCTAACTGCGGGCAGATTGATAATGCCGTTGAAGTTTCCTGTAGCGGAGGCATACTGCACGGAATAGCCGCTAACGTTGACGGCGGTAGTGCCATTATTGAAAAGTTCGATGCCGTCCGTCTTAAAAGCCTGTTGCAATCCAGAACCACCGCCACCATAAATTTGGCTGATGACGAGTTGCGCTTGTGCGCTGAGTGAGCCGCCCGCGAGTGCGACGGTCGCGACGGCAAAGGATAATAAGCCTGTGCGTCGGGTACGTGTAATGTTCATTGTTTCTGAGTTCTCCCCGTATGCTTCCTGATGAAGACGGTGTGTAGTGCTTGCGTCGTCTCCGTACAGCCACCGTGTGAAGTTCCCCGTACAGGCGGAAAATTAAGACAAGCGAAATGCAAATTAAACAGACGAAATAGTCTCTTCTTTCTCACGCTGTTTCTGCGATTACAGGCGATCTATCTTGTCCCGTGCAAACTACGTGCCAATTGCCGTAACTGTGGCAAATTATTTGTGTTAAATTTATGTTAAGACTAGGGTGCAAAACACGTAAAAACACCCTTACTCTTATTGGTACTCAACCCAATAGGAGTAAGGGCGGAGAAATGTGGAGTTTACGGCTTTTGCAAAGTCGTCACGAAATGGGGGCGAATTCCAAAAAGCGAAGATTTCAGACCCCCCACGCGAGGACTGACGAGCATCAAGTTCCGTTGAAAGTAGATCGGAACCCAGGGCGCATCGTCAATGGCAATTTGTTCCGCTTGGCGGTACATTGCAAAGCGTTTTGTTTGGTCAAGTTCCACATCGGCGGCATCACAGAGACGGTCAAATTCAGGATTGCTGTAGCCGTAAGAGTTCTCTTGATTCGAGTGGACGCCGTTCACGACTTTATCCGAGTGAAGCAATAGCGAAAGCACATTTTGCGGATCGAGGTAGTCCATACCCCACGAATGATGCGAAAAGAGAAGGCTTTTTTTGTTGCGCTCACCGAGAAAAGTTTCCCATGCCATCGGCAACAACTGCACGTCAATGTTCAGGTTTTTCTTTAATTGTTCTTGAATCAGGGTCGCGGTGCGCTCAACGTGCGGGTAGTCATTGCGATAGGTAAAGGTGATTGCGGGAAAGCCCTGACCATTGGGATACCCCCCCTGTGCCAGCAAGGTTTTTGCTTTTGCCGGGTCATAGGGAAGTGGCTTGATCTGTTCGTTTCTACCGGGAACACCGGGCGGCAACAATCCATCAGCTTTATCCGCAAGACCCTGCATTCCCACACTGATTGCCTCATCTTTGTTGATCGCCATTGCGATTGCCTGACGCACTTCTCTTTTCTTGAAGGGCGAATTGGCAGGATCGGAGTTCATGGAGACATACCAGATACGCGAAAGCGGAAACGACTTCAGATCAGGTTTGATTTTGGGATTATCGTTGATTCGGGATAAGTCTCGTGGCGTAACCTCGACAATATCCACCTCGCCCTTTTCGTATTTATTGATCCGTGAAGTCGCATCTTTGACAATGGGGCGCTCAATCCCATCCAGTTTCGGTCTGCCACCGTGATAGCCGTCATAGGCGACAAGGCTCACCGAAGTTCCGCGTTGAATAGACGAAAACTTAAAGGGTCCCGTTCCTACAAGCGAATCAAGACTCTCTGCGGAAAGTTTGTTTCCGTTTTTCTCAATTGCCTCTTTGCAAACGACATAGGCGCAGGGATAAGTCATGTTGCCGAGCCAGTAGGGTTTGGGCGCATCGAGAGTAACCGTAATTGTATAGGGATCAACCACTTTTAAGCCGGAAATCGTTGTGGCTTTTCCGCTCAACACCTCGGAGGCACCCACAATATCCTTGAGATAAGAGGAAGCCGTCGTTGAGGCAACGGCTTTCGAGCAAGCCCGCTCGACACTGTACTTGAAATCGTCGGCGACAAACTCACGTCCATTGTGAAATTTCACGCCTTTGCGAAGGTGGAAAGTCCAGGTTTTACCATCCGAACTTGTCTCCCACTTCTCCGCGAGGTTCGGCTGAATGGTGTTGTCCTCACCCCAGATCACGAGTCCCTCGAACACTTGCTGAATGAGATCAATCGTGGTGCCGTCCTGCAAAACCGCCGGATCAAACGTCGTCGGTTCGGTAGTCAGCACCATACGCAAGATGCTTCGACCTCCGGCAGAGGGAAGCCCTGCTCCACCGTCCGTCTTTTTCCCGGTGGTACACCCGGCGATGAGTAGAGAGGACAGGCAAAGGGGAACGAAATATCGTGCGCGGGGAAGGGAACGTGAAAAATACAAAGCGATAAAATCTCCTGTTTAACGAAATTTCCAATTCAGCCAGACGGTAATCGTCCTGATCACATTACGACCACCCGGCGAGATCAACAAGACTGCAATAATCGGGCTGAGTGCCGCCAAAACCAGCAAACCGATCTCCCGCAGTTTCATTCGGGTTCCCGTCATCAAGCGTGAAACTCCTTTGGCGTCCACCAATTTTGAGCCGATCCGCAAGCGGGTCAGAAAGGTACTCGCCATGCCTCGCCGCCCCTTATCCAGAAATTCTTCGAGGGAAAAGTGGGTGCCGACGGCGACAATCGCCCGTGCACCCATCTCATCCGCAAGTAGCATGGCGATATCTTCGCTCGTTCCGGCGGCATGGAGCGTTTGCGCGGAAAGACCAAGATCTTGAATGCGTTGTAAGCCGGGTGCGCCCCGGTCATCGCCCCGCTTGTAGCCGTGAACCACGATTTCCGCCCCGCATCTCAGGGCTTTGTCGCTCACGGAATCCATATCGCCTAAAATAATGTCGGGGCGAAGCCTGATTTCGAGAAGGGCATCCGCACCGCCATCTACCGCAATGATAACCGGGCGAACATCGCGTAGATAATCGCGAAGCAGAGACAAGTCCTCTTTGTAGCCCTCGCCTCGAACCACAATCAGAACGTGTCTCCCCTCGAATTTCGTCTTCAGGGGCGGAATTTGGAGCGGATCGAAAAGAATTCCCTTTTCTTCGGTCAGAAAATCGAGCGTGTTTCTGGCAAACTGATCGAGTTCAAGATTGAGATTCCGGCTTGCGTCCGCTAATTGCTTCTCCAGTTGTTCGCGAGTGAGCAATTCACCGGAAAAAAGACCGCCCCCGGAAACTTGAAGCGACTCTCCCTCCAACCATGCAGAATCGCCTTCCTGGATCGCATCAAATGCCTCCTCACCAATCCTGTCCAGAAACGGGATGTTCGCCCCGAGCAAAAGTGCAGGCCCCTTATTCGGGTAGCGCCCGGTCACGCTTTTTGCGGCGTTGATGACCATTCCCACGTTGGCTTCGATTAACCCACGCGCCGCAATCGTGTCCAGATCGGCGTGATTGATCAGCGCAATGTCACCCGGACGCAACCGCCGCATCATATTTTTGGTGCGTCGGTCTTTGACGATGCGTCGAGCGGAAGGCGGGTTTAGAAGATCGGATTTCACAATTTCATCATTTAGCCGGAAAGACTGTTCTCGGTAAGAGACCGATTCGCGTGAAGATTGCGGCTATTATGGCGATTTGTGAGGGCGTTGTCAATCGCATAGCCCACGAAAATAAGCAGAGTTGGATAAAGCGGAAAGGAATATCGAGCAAAGGCGAGAATGATGGCGTACAGCAGGTGGAAATAAAGCAACACGAGAAGCACGGGAAAGGTGTCTCTCCCGTTTTGTTTTGCTTTGTAAATTCCGACTCCTGCGAGGAAAAGCATGAGTAGTGCCATTCCTCCGATCACAACGGACTTCTTTTTTGTTTCCACGATAAACCAGAAAGTACAGGTTTGAGCTGCAAACTTCTTTATGAATTCCGCAGGGTTTTCGCTGATACGTTTTCGAGCGATCTGTCCTTCCACTCGATCCTTTGCGACTTCGTAGGCGGCGTTGATCGGCATGGGGCGACGATCCGCTTCTTCACCCGGTTTATAAAAGGGGACGCTGTAAGATTCCATCGCTTTTTGTTCGTAGTCATTTGCCTCCACGTCCCAGATGAGTTCGCGACTGTCATTCCCCCCAAAATCTTGTTTGAGCAAGAAGAATTTAGGTTGTGCCAGCACATAACCT
>JACMPS010000246.1 GCA_014377395.1 Chthonomonadaceae bacterium | reverse complement strand
GCGAAAACGGACGCTTTGGGTATTTGGCTGAGAAGGAGGAATTAGGAGGTTAAAATAAATAGCATCGCCATTGCTTTGGCATTGAGTCCACGCAGGCGGAAGTCCTGCAGACCGTTGAGCAGGAGTTTGTAATTGGATGTCACTGTGAACCATTGAACAGGAGTTTGTGATTGAGGTGCATTTAGAGCCGGGGAATTCATTCCCCGGACTTCCCAGTAATTTCAGCCCCCTCCTAGCCTCCCTCTTGCATAAGGGGGAGGAACTAGAGTTACGTCCTTCTGTCTTCTTTTTGCATTTTAATCCTTATACTTGGTGTTAATCTGTGGATGAACTTCCCTCTTCTCACTCTAAAGAATCCCGGTAAATTCACCGATAATAGTTCAGGTGTGTTATCACCAGGCGCAAAAACGGCGGGGCTGGAGAGTCGAGATGCAGATAAAAGAGTTTCAGGCAGAGACATTAAAAGAGTGCCTTCAGAAAGTGCGTGAGGCAATGGGGGGCGACGCCGTCATTCTCGAAACCCGCAAAGTCCGCAAGGGCGGCGTGTTAGGTTGGGGAATGAAGGAAGCCGTCCTGGTAGTTGCCGCTACCGGAGTGACCGTACAATCGGACGCTGCCCGTAAGCCCGAGCCGCGTGTGCCTCAACGTGAAGCCGCGCTGGTTGGAAGCAATCGCAAAGACGGGCATACCCCTGCCTTTGCCGAAGCCACCCGACAAAAGTCCGCAGAAATGCTCGCCGCTGTTCGCAAGGAGAAATCTCCGGCGGTTTCCTCGGCAATGGCTCGCAACACCTATGCGGCTCAACAGGAAACAAATTCTTCCCGGTCACATACTCCCGCCCACTCCAATGTTCTGGAACGTTCTGCGTCTCTGACTTCTCAATTGGTTTCTCAAGAGGCACACGACCCGGACGCCGTTCGCCTTGCACGCCTTCAGAACGCCATTTCCCAAATCGCTCAGACCTCCGAGACCGAGACTTCTCCGGCTCCTCGCCCTACCTCGTTTTCCTCCTCAAAAGAAACTCAGCAGGAAATTCGCGAAGCCGACCGCATCGCCGGATTGGAGAAAGCCCTCTACGAAATTCGTGAGGGGCTGACGGCTTTGCGGCATCAACAGGAAAAGCAGGAGAAGGCGGTGACAGCCGTTGTGCAAACGGTTTCACCCTCCCATTCCGGCACTTACGCAAAAGTCAAAGCGCAAACCCCCGCCGAGGAAAGCGGTTTCCCCGCCCTCTATGAATTATTGCTCGACACCGGGGTTTCTCCTGAACTCACCCGTGAATTGCTCGATGAATTGCCCTCAATGGACGCCTGGAGCGAAGAGGCACGGGAACACCTTTCCCGATCCGCTCTGCGTGACGTGATCGCTCGTCGGGTTCCGGCGGCGGGAGGCATTCGCCTGACGCCGGGACGCACAAAAGCGATTGCGCTGATTGGACCTACAGGCGTTGGAAAGACCACGACGATAGCCAAACTCGCCGCACATTTTTCGCTTGTGGAGCGAAAGCGGGTTGCCTTAATCACGGTGGACACCTACAGAATCGCCGCCGTCGAACAACTCAAAAACTACGCGCAGATTATTGACATTCCTATCGGGGTCGCCTACGACAGCACCGAAATTCCTGCCGCCTTACAGCAGTTTGCCGACTTCGATCTTGTGCTGATTGACACGGCAGGACGAAGTCAGAAAAATATCGCTCAGGTGGGAGAACTCAAGGAAATGCTCTCCGCTGTCTCCTGCGAAACTCATCTTGTGATGTCCGCAC
Organism: Chthonomonadaceae bacterium; assembly: GCA_014377395.1. Taxonomy (GTDB): domain Bacteria; phylum Armatimonadota; class Chthonomonadetes; order Chthonomonadales; family Chthonomonadaceae; genus JACMPS01. The sequence continues at coordinate 2,726 of JACMPS010000246.1, read as the reverse complement.
ACATGAAAGAAAAGGATATGTTGGAGGCGATTCAGCGATTTTCAGGGGCGCGAGTAGATCACGTCATCTTCTCGAAATTGGACGAAACAAACTCCTACGGTACTCTGCTCAACGTGCTGGATAAGGCGGGGGTTCCGGTTTCCTACCTGACAACCGGGCAAAAAGTCCCGGAGGACATCGAGACCGCAGACGGAAAGCGACTCGCGGAAATGATTTTGGGATAATTGCAAGATAACTTTCATTGTTTTAGGGGTAATATAGGTACGAAGAGTGGGAAGAGGCGTAAGCGAGCGAAGAAAATTGGGGCAACCCCCTTTTCAATTCTCTCCTTTACCCCTCTTCTTTTGTCGGAACCTGAAGCGGGGATTTAGCGTCTTTCCTGCAATCGTTCGGTCGTTTCTCCCCGACCACGTAACTCTACCTTACAAGAAAATTCGGCGTCTTTTCGTTTTAACAAAGCGATTTCAACAAAACGGCGAAACACTCAGGAAAAACAATGATCATCTCCCATAAAAAATCGTATCGTAACGTAGCATTGTTGCTTTGTGCAACGATGACTACGCCTCTTCTCGCAGGTTGCGGCGGCAAAAGTGACTCCGGCACTTCCGGTGCAAATCTTCCTGCCGTTGACGACACACGCGGCGGAACCGTCGCCGCAACTCGCCCGATGAACGGGGGAGGAGCCCCGCCAAAAACTGGAATGTCCACCGGCAAGAAAGTCGCCATTCTCGCAGGAGCGGCAGCCCTGTACTATATGTACAAGCGTAGCCAGAACAAAAAGAGTGAGGGTGCGGAAGGTAAATACTACCTATCGAAAAACGGACGAGTTTATTATCGAGACGCAACGGGACAAGCGCATTACGTGACTGCTCCTGCACCCATCGAAGTGCCGCAGGACGAAATCAATCAGTATCCCGAATTAAACCGTTACAAGGGCTACAATAACCAGAATTCCGGTGAGGCTTTTGGCGGCGTGTAGTTGGCTTGTACAGTTTGTGAACGAGGAAGGAACGAGATAATGGCATTAGATTCGCTTTTACAAAGCATCAAAACCGCGATTTTCAATGATGACAGTAACCCCTACAAGCAGGGCGACACTGGCGGCTTGATCGGGCAAATCGAAGGTTTATTTGGTCAGCATCAGGCGCAACAGGGAACGCAGAACAACCCGCTTCCTGCAAGTCAGGATCCCTACGGTGATCCGGCGGACAGAGAGGGACGCGGCGGAAACCAGCAGAACCTGCAACAGCAGTTTCCCGGCTTGCGTCCTGCCAGTGAAGACCCGCTTGGCGATCCGGCAGACCAGGAAAACCGTCGCTAAATTAGTGTCGGAAACGCATTGACGATCACACAAAGTATCGGATCGAAGTTATCATTGATAATTTCGATCCGATACTTTTTCTATCCTAAATTCATGCTATGCGCCCCTTTTTTGTTCCAAGCAGGGTAATTACCTCATACGAAGTCGCAAAGAGAAAGAGGGAAATCAAGAGAAAAATTAAGCGAATCAGTGGGTATTTGCATTGGCTCCCCTCTCCCGGATTTTCGGGGGAGGGTGGGTGAACAGAATCAGGGTGGGGGAAAGAGATAATCTTCATCTCAACACTTAATACTCAACACTCAACACTTTTTCTCTCTTCCCTCCGATTGACTCTCCCTCTCCTGTATGCCATACTAGACAAGTAGATACTGTTCCTCTTCGCCTCTCAGAGTGTCTACTCAGGCTTTAATTTATTTTGGACTAACTTAGAAATGAGAGGGACGCCTTCCTTGAAAAAGTCGCCACTCGCGATCCTTGCGCTTACGCTTTTCATTGACCTGCTCGGCTTCGGGCTGATTTTGCCTCTGCTGCCCGTTTACATCATGCATTATGGCGGCAAACCCTGGGTAGGCGGGGCATTACTTGCCACCTTCTCGCTGGCGCAGTTTATCTTCTCTCCGATCTGGGGCGGTCTCTCCGACAGGATCGGGCGGCGTCCTCTTATCTTGATGAGCCTGATTGGATCGGCGATTTCCTTTATCTTTTTCGGATTCGCGCCTAATTTACCCGTGCTGTTCATCGCCCGAATTTTCGCAGGGATTCTCTCTTCCGCCTCCATTCCTACCGCCCAAGCCTACATTGCCGATGTCACCACACCCGACAAGCGAGCGAGTGGCATGGCGGTTCTCGGGGCCTCCTTCGGTCTTGGCTTTGCCTTCGGACCCGTCATCGGCGGTTACGTCAGTCAACACCCTGCGTTCGGGCTTTCCGCACTGGCAATGCCTGCAATGGTAGCGGCAGTTCTTTGCCTGTTCAACTTTGTGTGGGCACTGTTTATGCTCCCGGAAAGCCTTAAACCCGAAGACCGAAACCGAGAAGTGTCGGATCGCAAAGGTGCTTTCGAGAGCGCTACCTCAATTGGACGGTATCTCAAAGACCCGCAGGTAGGAAAACAACTCACGGTCTTCATGGTTGTGTCTTTTGCGTTTACGGCGGTAGAGGCGAGTTTCTCGTGGTTGATCCTTTTGCGCTTCCATGATGTCCTTGTCCAAACTTCGACGGCGGCGTGGACACTCGCGCATCCTGGACAATTACTCACCCCGAAAATCGCACAGGAACTGCTCGAACAGGCGCAGGCACACGCTTCCTCCACTGTCTTTATCCTTGTCGGGATCACCTTGCTGATCACGCAAATTGCAGTGATGCGCGGTCTCTCTCAGAAATTTGGGGAAAATCGTCTTGTCGT
>JACMPS010000245.1 GCA_014377395.1 Chthonomonadaceae bacterium | reverse complement strand
GGCGGCGATCACGGAAATCGTAACCGCCTCTTCGTTTGAAAGACCTTGCGCGGCATCTTTCAATCCTAAGTCGGAGAGGCTGTGAGGAAAGTGATACGATCCGTCTTCCTGCGGAACCAGAAGTGAACCTTCTATCTTGACTTTCTGACCACCGTCGAGATGAAGCAGTACCTGCGAACCATTGAGATCGTAAGCAAGAGCCTCTTTTTCGAGATGCCCCCGCAAACCGTCTTTGCCCACCACAATGCCTGAGAGGGAATGACCCATCGGTCTTCCTTTCACGAGGGTATTCCCTGACGGCTTTAGACCGAAAAGGCTTTTAATACAATGAGTAACTTCGTTGTTAAACAAAGAAGTAAAACATTAAAAATTATCTTCCTCAAGACGGCATAGCACCGGAAACAGGTTCCGATTATTTTTAATTGAACTTTAAGGCGAAATGCCCTTCTGATTCGCTTGACAATTTCTCCGTTCGCGTCTATACTACCGCCGCACCTACCGCCGGAAAAAGTTCCGGTTTACCCCTGCAATCAATTTCTATTTTGTTAATCTGTCCGTTAATGCGGACCCACCCTTTAATGGAGGATTTCCCGCGTGAGTGAAGCCCGTATCCAACCCAACCGAAACGCCGAATATGTGATCGGCATTGATTTAGGCGGCACGAATGTCCGCTCAGCCGTCGTCTCCAGAGACGAGAAAATTGTCGCTCGGCACGAAGTCCCCTCCGACGCCGAAGCGGGAGTGACGCACACCGTTTCCCGGATTATCGAGTCGGTGCATGGTGCCATCGAACAAGCGGGGATCACCCTCGAAAATATCGGAGCGGTAGGAATCGCTGTTCCTGGTCACATTGATGTTCCTGCGGGGCGAGTGGTCTGGGCTCCCAACTTCGGGGAGACAAAGGGCGGAAGTTTCGTTCCTTATAAGGACATTCCGCTACGAGACCTCATCGAAGCGCAACTGAATCTTTCCGTCACAATGGACAACGACGCCAATGTCGCCGCACTCGGTGAATTCCGCTACGGGGCAGGACGGGGAACGCGGCACCTGGTGATGTTCACGCTTGGAACAGGGATCGGCGGCGGCATCATCGTCGAAGGCGAGGTGTTGCGTGGGGCCACAGGTGGGGCGGCGGAAGTCGGACACATCATCATTGCGGACGGCGTAGGCGGATCACGCACGGGAGCGCATGGACGCCTTGAAGGGCTGGCACAGCGTGACGCAATCACGGAGCGGGCGGCACTGAAAATGGAGTCCGGGCGCGACACGAGTTTATGGAGCGTGATTGACGGTCCTGAAGCCCTGACACAGCACCTTTCTCCCGCCAACATTGACGAAGCCGCAGACAATGGCGACGTACTTGCAATTGAGGTGATGCAGGAGACAGGACATTACGTCGGGCTTGGAATCGCTTCCATGATCAACGTCTTCAATCCTGAAGTGTTCGTAATCGGTGGGAAAATTTCCCGCTCGGAGACGCTTTTTGCCGCCGCGCTCCGCACCGCAAAAGCCTCTTCGATTGGCTCGATCTACAACGCCGCAAAAATCGTTCGTGCGGAACTCGGCGACGACGCAGGAATTATGGGAGCCGCCGAACTCGCATGGCGACAGACGAAAGGGTAGGGAAAGTGTTGAGTATCAAGTGTTAAGTGGTGAGATGGAGATTTGTTCTTTTGCGTTCAGGAGAGTCGGTGTATCAATCTTTTTCCTCCCTCTTATGCAAGGGGGGGAGACTGGGAGGAGGTTGAAAGTCGCCACAATCCCTAACCTCACCCCCGTGTAAGGGCGCAGAGAGCAACGCCCCTACTGTATTTTCCTTACACCTAATTTCTATCATCTAACCCCTAACCCCTAATCCCTGAACTTGGAGTTTTTTATGCCAAAGATAGAATTGAGCCTTGTCATTGATGCGCCGATTGAAGCCGTTTTTGCGGTGGCTCGGAACGTCGAAAAGTTTCCGCAGTTTATGGACGATCTCAAATCGTTGACCGTGTTGGAGCGCAATGACGACGACACCCGCACCGTCACCGAGTGGGTGGGATTGTTGCGCGAATTCAAGATGACGATCAAATGGACGCAGGAGGATCGCTGGAGCACGGAACAGTTTCGAGATGATTTCACTCTGATTAAGGGCGATATGGACAAAATGGACGGGTTCTGGCAGTTCACCTCGGAAGCGGGGGGAACGCGCTTCGACTCGTTTCTTGATTACGAATACGATGTTCCGCTGATCGGAGCAATGGTGAAAAGCCTGATCAAAAAGAAACTCACCGAGAATTTGCAAGCGACGATGACCGCGATCAAAGGCGAATCGGAACGCCTCCAAAAATAAAATTAAGACTAAATCGAGTGAGAAAAAGAGCGATGGACAATGAGTAGAATTTTTGGAACGGATGGCGTGCGCGGAGTCGCCAATTCGGAATTGACCCCCGACCTTGCCCTGAGATTGGGGATGGCGGCGGCTTACTGGATGGCACGACATCAGCCTGCCGAAGCAAGGAAAATCGAGATGGAGAGTGTCGGACGGCGTGACGGCGAAGGCGAGTCGTTCGCGCTTTCGGAGCGTCCTTTTGTGATTATCGGGAGGGACACCCGGCTTTCCGGGCAAATGTTGAGTGCGGCACTGTCGGCAGGCGTCACCTCGATGGGGCTTGATGTGGTGGATATAGGCGTTGTCCCGACCCCTGCGGTGGCACAAATGGTGCTTTCACGCGGGGCAGCGGCAGGTGTGGTTATCTCTGCTTCGCACAATCCTTTTCCGGACAACGGCATTAAATTTTTCGGGCGCGACGGCAAGAAATTACCGGATCGTGTCGAGGACGAAATTCAGGAATTGATGGAGCGGCTCGACACACTGGAAAAGCCGACGGGTGGCGAAATCGGGCGCATGATCTTTTCCCGTGAACCTGTCGGCGATTACCTCGCAAAAGCCGAAGCGAGTTTGCGGGGAATGGGAACTCTGCCCCTGACTGGATTGAAACTCGCGGTGGATTGTGCAAATGGTGCCGCCTACGAGGTGGCTCCCCTGATTTTGAGAAGCCTCGGTGCGGAAATCGCCGTGATCCATGCGGAGCCGAACGGCGTCAATATCAATGTTCATTGTGGCTCGACAGAACCGGGCGACATGGCTTCTCTCGCTCGTGCAACGAACGCCGACGCCGGACTCGCCTTTGATGGTGACGCCGACAGGGTGATGCTCGCCGACGAAAATGGCGTAATTGTGGACGGGGATCGTATGATGGCGATTATCGGACTCTCCCTTAAAGCAAGAAATTCACTCCCCAACAATGTGGTAGTCGCCACGATTATGAGCAATGTCGGATTGGAAAAAGCGTTGGAGGTAGCGGGGGTGAAACTGCACCGTACCGCCGTCGGGGATCGCTACGTCAGTGAGGGCATGGACGAACTTGGTGCGGCTATCGGGGGCGAACAGAGTGGGCATATTCTGCTTCCTCATGTTACTCCCACAGGTGACGGATTGGTGACGGCACTGCAAGTGTTGCGGGTAATGAAGGAAACTGGCAAGCCTCTTTCCGAATTGGCAAGCGTGGTGGTGAATTACCCTCAGCGTCTTGAAAAGATCAAGGTGAAGGACAAAACGGGTTGGAAGTCCGACCCTGAAATTCTTGCGGCAATCAGACGGGGAGAAGAGCGGCTGGGCAATCCGGTCTGGCTTTCGGTGCGGGCATCGGGAACCGAGTCGGTGATTCGCGTGATGGCGCAGGGAACCGACAAAGACACGGTAGACAGCATCGTAGATGAATTGTGTGGGCTGGTCAAGACGAAGTTCGGCGTGTAGAGGGATTGGAAAACAAATGTGCAAAACGCGGCAGGGGAAACTCTTATGAGAACAACTTTTTGTGTCAAGTGCAAAAAGGACACCAAGCCCGGTGACGCCTACTGTCGCTTTTGTGGGGAGGCACAACAATTTTCCGTACAAAACCCGTTATTCCAGGCGACCCACTCCCTTCTGACTACTCAGCACCCCTACCGTCTACACCTGCCGCCGTACCAATTATTCCCGAAAAACACGCTGCAAATAACCGGTTTGTCCCTATAGTATGGGTACTCTATGCTCTCCACTTCGTCTTTTATTTTGTGATTAAGCAAGAATACGGAAAGGGAGTGTCGCGGGATTACTTCCTCTCTGATCTTTGGGCACTTCTCATTTATGCCAATCAAGCGGCATGGCTTGCCTCGCTTGCGCTTTCCGTTTGGTTAATCACCCGGCGTTCAATCACGGAGAAAAGTCACGGGGTGATTGTACTTTTGCTACACATCGTCGAATTTTCTTTCACCGTAACTCTCATACTGCAAATGATTACGCACACGACATGGTTAAGTTGAGTTGCTATATTACGCTCTGTTGATGCCCGCTCAGTCACAAATAATTGCACTATTTGTGAAAAAATCTACGATTCAGGTAATTGAAATAGTTTGTTATCGCTCTACGTATGGTATTCTAAGTAGGGCACCCTGTTCGCCCCCGTTCGCAATGGCGCGGACGGTGAGATTTTTCTCGAGGGCAGGGTGTCTTTCTAAATCTTGGAAACAAACCTATTCAATCTATGGCTGATTCGCGGAGGAATCAAATGTCAACGCTGACCCAAACCCCTATGTCTCTCAGTTTGCCCCTGCCTATCGAAGGCATCAACCCGTACCAGAATGCTCTCAAGCAACTCGATACCGCCGCCCGATACCTCGAACTCGATCCCGGTCTTCATGAAGTCTTGAAGTACCCGCAAAGCGAACTCACCGTCAACTTTCCCGTAAAAATGGACAACGGAACCACGCGAGTCTTCACGGGCTACCGCGTTAAGCACAACACATCACGGGGTCCCTCCAAAGGCGGGATTCGCTACAGCCCCAATGCTTCCATTGATGAAATACGCGCCCTCGCCATGTGGATGACGTGGAAATGCGCTATCGTCAACATTCCTTTCGGGGGAGCAAAAGGGGGCGTCATTTGTGATCCCCGCGAACTCTCGATGAACGAAAAAGAGCGACTCACGCGACGCTATGCCTCAGAGATCAGCATTATTCTGGGACCCAACACCGATATTCCCGCGCCGGATATGGGGACAAATCCGCAGATTATGGCGTGGATTATGGACACCTATTCGATGGCGCAGGGGCGCACCATTCCCGCTGTCGTCACTGGAAAACCCGTGGCTATCGGTGGTTCTGAAGGGCGCAACGAAGCCACCGGGCGAGGCATCGTTTGCATTGCCCGTGAAGCCGTCAAAGAAATGGGCTTAAGTCTTATGGGAATGAAAGTCGCCATTCAGGGATTCGGCAATGTCGGTGGAATCGCGGCACTCATCTTTCAGGAGGCGGGGGCAAAAGTCGTGGCAGTAAGCGATGCGTTCGGGGGCGTTTATAACCCGGCAGGCATTGACATTCCTTCGATCAAACACCTTATGGGACAGGACGGCAAACTCGGTGAGTGCGGACTCGGAGAGCGAATCACCCCGAAACAACTCTTGGAATTGCCCGTTGACCTGTTGATTCCTGCGGCTATCGAAAATCAGATTACGGCGGAAAACGCAGGACGTATTAGGGCGAAGATGGTGATCGAGGGGGCAAACGGGCCCACAACTCCCGATGCGGATGTCATTCTCAGGGATCGCGGCATTATCCTCATTCCCGACGTGCTGGCGAACGCGGGAGGCGTGGTCGTCTCCTACTTCGAGTGGGTGCAAGACCTGCAATTTTTCTTCTGGCAGGAGGCGGAAGTCATTGCGAAAATGGAGGCAATCTTGATTCGCTCTTACGCCGAAGTCTCAAAAATGGCACAGACGCAGGGGATTGATATGAGGCTTGCCGCTTATCTTATTGGAGTTAAGCGCGTCGCAGACGCGACTACCATTCGCGGCATCTACCCGTGACGATTCAAACAACTAATCCGGCAGAATAAATTCGCAGAGGGTTGCTACGCCGTTCCGAGTTTATTCAATCGCGGTCATGAATTCAGCGTGGTTGCACTGAGTCCACGGAGGTAGACTTCGCGCTTTTGTAGCCGGGGAATGAATTCCCCGGAGTCTTTGTGAATGACTGGAGACGGTGGCAAATTACAACCCCCTCCTAACCTCCCCCTTGCGTAGGGGGAGGAACAAGAGTGAGCCTGATTTCTAAAATTCGTACCTGTCGAGCGGAGTGATGCGGAGCGGAAGAGACATTTCTTTGCGGAAATTGCGGCGGTCATTGGTGACATCTTGACCGCCGCGTTTCTGTGTGTCGAGGT
>JACMPS010000244.1 GCA_014377395.1 Chthonomonadaceae bacterium | reverse complement strand
CTTGGTGATAACGCCGTCCATTGAAGCAATAATTGTGGTGTCGTTCTGGCGCACCAGAAGTTCATCAAGTTGCTTTTGGAGTTGTTCGACTCCGGCAAGTGAGGCGACCGCTTCATCTTCACGCATCGCATCCTGTGTGATTCCTGCGTCCGCTCCCCGCAGTTGGGCGCGTGCCTGAGCGTAAGCGGCGCGGGCGTTTTCCAGTTCGCGGCGTTTCGTTTCGGGCAGTACGCTGGTTTGCGCTTGAAGCAACGTGGCTTCTTGCTGGCGTACCTGACTTCGGGCGGAAGCGATTTGACTTCGGGCATTGGTGACTTCAAGTTCGTTTGTGGCTTTGATTCGGTCGAGTCGTTGTCGGGCTTCCCGCACCTGAGCCTCTGCGACAAGCAAATCGGTTTGCGCCGTATCTACCACCTGTTGCGAGACAAATCCTTTTTCCAGCAACGCTTTTTGTCGGGCAATGGTACGCCGCGTATTCTCCGTTTGAGCCAGTGCGCGATCATACGCGGATTGAACATTGACAAGAGTTTGCGGATGTGTGTTTTCCATGAGTAATCGCAAATTGTCCTCTTGAAGTTTGAGATTGGATTGTGCCGCTTCAAGATTCGCCTGAGAAATCGCAATGGATTGATTTGTCAAAACAGGTTGAACTTTTGCTTCGGCCTCCGCCGAACGGAGTCGGGAAAGTGCGGAATTGACCGCCTGTCTGTTTTGTGAAATCCCTGCACTTGTCTGCGATTGCTGGTAAGAAGTGGATTTTCTGGCGGCGGAAAGGCGCGCTTGCGAACCCGTCAGTTGTGCGCGAAGTGCCGCCACCTGACTGTTGATCTCCTGCGGGTCAATCGTTGCCAATTTTTGTCCCTGGCGCACGAAATCTCCTTCCTTCACGAACAATTTAAGGACTCGCCCGCCGACCTTTGACTTTACCTCGACCTTGCGGAGGGGTTCGATGGTTCCGGTTTCCACGACTTTTACTTCAACGGTGCCTTTGGAGACGGTTTCGACGCGGATGGCTTCGGGTTTAGGCTTGAATTTGTTGGCGACGACAAAGCCCAGAGCCACGAGTGTGACCAAAGGAAGGGAGCAACCGATTAGCCAGCGGCTTTTGGTGGACAAGACTGAGATTCCTTTCAATACAAAAAGTCGGTACTTACCGTGTTCTGGCGAGTTGACGGATACAACGCCCGTCCGGTTTCAGAGAAAAGAGTGCAGAAGAGCCTTCTCAAGCGTAATTTGGTCTCACTTGTTCTGAGAATGTCTTAATTCCGTTAACTTTCTCTTTAATTAGAAGAGTGCTGTGCCGATAATCCTACGTGTCATCCCTCTGACATCACTCTTCCGGGCAGAAGTGGAAAAATTACCACTTTGTTTTCCCTGAAAGACAAACGCTCCTTATGCCCGTTGTACCCGTGCCAAAACCAGAAAACGAAAACGAACGGTTGGATGCGCTTCGCCGTTATCAAATCCTCGATACTCTGCCTGAACTCGCCTTTGATGATGTTGTCAGGCTTGCCGCCTACATTTGCGAAGTCCCCATGAGTCTGATCGGTTTCATTGACGAAACGCGCCAGTGGCTTAAATCGAAGATAGGAATCGAAGTCGCTGAGGCACCAAGAGACCTCACCTTTTGTGCTCATACCATACTACAAGGCGGAATTTTGGAAGTGCCGGATGCAACGAAAGACCCTCGCTTTAAGAGCAATCCTGCCGTAACCTCCGCTCTCCATACCCGTTTTTATGCGGGCGTACCGCTGACAACCTCAGAGGGCTACAACCTCGGAACTCTCTGCGTCATCGACCGAAAACCGGGGGAACTGACCGACGCTCAGCGCACGGCTCTAGAGGCACTTGCACGGCAAGTAATCGCTCAACTGGAGTTGCGACGCTATGTCGCTGACCTCGAAAAACTGGCTACCACAGATGGATTGACGGAACTTACCAATATCCGTACCTTCCGCAAGTTGCTTTCGCAAAAATTTTCCGACTGCCAGGTTACGAAATCCCCGCTTTCGCTGGTAATGCTCGATGTTGACCGATTTAAGTCCTACAATGATGCTTACGGACACCCGGCGGGCGATGAGGTGTTACGAATCATCGCCCGAATCATTCGTGACACGCTCGGTGAAAATCAGGTGGGTTCGCGTTACGGCGGCGAAGAATTTATTATCGCTCTTCCTAACTACGAGAGGGAAGCCGCTTTGTGTTGGGCAGAAAAATTAAGAAGAAAAATCGAAGGCACACGCTTCCCTTTCAGCCCTGTGACGGTGAGTCTGGGGGTGGCGGAAAAATCTCCGCTCACTGCTCATGACACTGACTTGTTGGAGCAGGTGGACAAAGCACTGTATACCTCCAAACACAGAGGCAGAAACTGCGTGACGGGTTTTCACGAAATTTTATCCTCCGTTCCCTCAGAAGTAATGCGCTCCGCGTTGCAAATACTACCTCCCCCGGAGAAAACAATGTTGACGCAAAATCAAGATCAATTAACGGATGTATTCAATTCGACAATCGAAGGTTGGGCGAGGTTGCTTTCCCTGCGTGATGATGAGACCGCCGGACACAGTGACCGCGTGATGGAAATGAGTTTGCGCCTTGCGGAACGAATGGGGCTACGTGAACGCGAACTCATGTTTGTGAGATGGGGCGCGTTATTGCACGACATCGGTAAAATGGGAGTCCCGGACGAGATTCTGCTCAAGCCGGGCCCCTTAAACGCCGAAGAATGGCAAGTCATGCGGCGTCATCCCGGGTACGCTCACTCTTCACTTTCACATATCGAATTTCTGCACCCTGCCCTTGACATTCCCTACTGTCATCACGAAAAATGGGATGGAACAGGCTACCCGCAGGGCTTGAGAGGCAAAGACATTCCGCTTATGGCGCGTATTTTCGCGGTGGTGGATGTGTGGGACGCCCTGCGCTCGGATCGCCCTTACCGTGCGGGTTGGTCAGAGCCACAGGTGCAGGAATACATCAGAGATCAATCCGGGACTCACTTCGACCCGGAGATTGTCACGGAGTTTCTCCTTCTTCTTGCAGGTGAGAGAAGCCGTGAAGTGTTGGCGAGAGCGGCGTAAGGCTGATTCCGGTGGAGTAAACCGCGTGTTGACAGATGGCGACGGACTCAAAACGGAGCAAACACGGCGGAGCAATTCCAAATCCAGCGGAATAAATTCGCCGATTGCGGCTTCGCCGTCCTGATTTTATCTCTTCGCGGACAAAACCGGAGCAAAATTCGGTTTATTTTTGGTAGGCAATCGTGCCGTTTCCGGCTTTGACGGCTTCGTTGACAAGATCACACAGCAGAGGAAAGATTTCATCGGGAGTGGCATTGCGCTCGAAGACTCGCCTAAAGAATCCACCTCGTACCGCTCCAATTTCGGTTCGATTTTTTTGCAGGTAGTCCCGGCATAGCCCCGATAATCTTGCGGTTTCAATCGGCGGCAAAATGCCGCAAATCGAGGTTTGCTCCAGCCATTGCTCCAGATAAACCCGGGCAAACAACAATTCGGAGAGAATTTCAGCGATCTCTTCTCCCTCCCGCTTGCGTTCGATCCGATTCAAGAAACGGGGCAGTTCCGCATTGAAAACAATGGGATCACCCAGGCGACACTCGGCGGTAAGCCATGCTGACTTTGCTTCCAAAAGAGGGATTTCTCCTTCAGCAAACATTTCCGCCACCTGTGCGCCTTCCTCCGTATCGGAGAGAGAGGCAAAGGTTTCCGCTCGGACAGCCGCCCTTAGTTGTGGTCTGATCGTTGCATAGCGATCAAAATTCCAACGGTAGAAATGCCACTCATCGCTCATCTGTTTTTTGTGTCTTCCTCTTCCAATTCGTTTCCTCTGTCCCCTTCTAATCCTGATTGCTCTTCAAGTTGCCATTGGAACGTTTTCATGTCAACGCGCGCGCCATTTTCGCCGACGAACCCCACACCTTCCTCAGTAAGCAGTTGTTTCTGTCTTATAAATTGTTCCGGGCTGAGTTTCACGACAGGCATTGTGCCACCCGCCCCTACGACTCGTTGCCAGGGAACATCGGGCGGGGCGTACTTCATGGCGGTTCCCACCTGCCGCGCCGTCAGCGAAACCTCGGTGATCAGAGCCGCCACCTGTCCATACGTCACTACCGAACCCGGCGGCACGGTTTTGACAAAGGCATAAACAGGCGCATAAATGTCGAGTGGCTCGGAGTGAGGTAAATCGGCGTTGAGCGATTCAGGATCGAAAGGGTCAGGCAACTCTTGAGAACTCGTCATGATCATTTTTGATCGGCGATTGCGAGTACCGCCTCCCTTATTTCTTGGGAAAGCGGCGTGGCTTTAGCCGCCAGAACCGCCCCTACTTCCTCCACCGTACTCGCTCCGCTCAGCACCGTTGACGCCCACTCGCACCCCTGCACAAAACGAACCGCACCTGCCGAGATTCCGCCGGGTTCATCTCTAAACAAAGCCTCCAGCCTTTCCAATTTCTTCTTTTCGATTTCGCTCAGCCCTGAAAGGCAGTCTTCACGCCCTGATCCAAACAATCCCAAGCGAAGCGGAGAACCAAGAATCACCCCGACATCTTGCGCGTGAGCCTCCCGAATCAGTGTTTCGCCGCTTCTCTCCATGAGATCGTACCGCATAAAGACGAGCATCGTATCAAAGACATCTGTTTCGAGACATCGCCGCAAGAAGTCCACATCGTTTCCCGTAGTTCCCAGAAACCGACACAAGCCACGTTCTCGTACTTCGCGCATTCCCTCCAACGCGCCATTCGCGCCTAAAATCAAATCCATGTCGGGTTCTTGCGGCGTGTGAAGTTGAAGCAAATCAATGTAAGGACGTTGCAAACGCTCCAGACTTCGCTTCACGCTGTCGAGGACGCTTTGCCGTGAGAAATCGAAGTCTTGCGGGACGTGACCGAACTTCGTTGCCAGAATATAGTCATCAGAAAGGTCGCTGAGGGCAAGCCCGAAGACCCGTTCACTTTCCCCGTAACACTCTGCCGTGTCCAGATAATTGATGCCTTGCGAGAGAGCATACCGCACCACTTCTGCGCCCTGCTCCAGTGATCTTTCCTGTCTTCTGCCTTGAAGCCATGCCCCACCCAATCCGATTTCGCTTACCTGCAATCCGGTGCGTCCTAAACGTCTACGGTTCATGTTCTTTGTCCTTTCGTTTTTTTTCGTTATGAAGTCTGTTGAGAAAGTGGAGTTGGTACACTTGCCGCAGAAATAAATTCCGAGCCCCGTTCCGCCCCCAACCACAAACGGGCGCAGAGAGCGACGCCCCTACATGGTTTGCACGACTTCCTTCACACACACCACTCACTAAATTTCGCTCTGAGAAGAGACTTTTCAACTCCCGGTCAGAAGAATAAAAGGGTCTAATGTTCACGTACTGAAAACTTTCGTGACCTCTTCCGCCATACGCTCCACCGAGAAATGGGAATGGACGGCATGATGCCCCGCTTTCCCCAACTCTAAAATTTGTTCTGGTTTGCTCAAAAGGGAATCAAGAGCGTCTGCAAGCGTTTGCGCTCCTGTCCCCTCGAAGAGAAGCCCGCCGCCCGTTTTTTGCAACACTTCCGGGAACGCGGCATGATCGGGTTGCACCACCGGAACACCCGCCGCCATTGCTTCGATGAGGTAAAGCCCGAACGCTTCCCCGTAAAGTGCCGGAACCGAGAGGACACTGATACTTTTCAGAAACGCAATTTTCTCTTCACGACTGATATTAGGGGAGAGTATGCAATCGCCCCACAGGTTTGCCACCTTGAGTTTATCTTCGACTTCGCGCTCCAGATAGGGCAGATCGCCTTCGGTTTGTGCCCCTGCGATGTGCAGTTTTACGCGCTCCCTTCCGGGCTTTTGTCGAAGCAGGATAAATGCGTCTACGAGGGTTCCCAACCCTTTCAGATCGCACATTCGCGAGAGAAAACCGATGACGGGCGGGTCGGGTAAGGTTGCGCGAGGCATGGACGGGTATCCTTCAAGCGAAATTCCGTTGTAGACGACGGAAACCTTCTCTTTTGGAAGAGAGGCACGGCGGGTCATCACCTCGGCGTAGTAGTGGCTTACGGCGATAAAGCCGTCTACCTCCTGCCCTCGCTCACCCAGCACGCGCCAGCACTCGCTCCGAGACGGCTCTTTCAGCAGGTCGAGAAAATAGTCCTCGCCTTGAAGCGTACAGTAAACTTTTGCGCCCGTCTGTTCTTTGATGCGCCGTGCCAGACCGAGCAAAAGGGCGTTTGAGAGGCAGACGACATCGGGCTTTATTTCCGTCGTAAGCCATTGCACGAGTCGCTCCAGTTCTTTGCTCTGGTTTCCGTCTTCACCTTTGAGGGTGGAAAGCGTGAGGTCTCCCAACTCGGAAGGGTCGGTCATTCCCGCTCGTTTTGCGGCGGATTTCAGTGCCGTCACCGAGTCGAAAAGCGCATCTACAAACCGGGGCGTCTTGCGGAAAAATCCCGATTTCTGTTGAAGGTAAACATTGATGCCCCCGTAAAAAATGGGTGCGCCCTCCGAAGCCGCCACTTCGTCGAGTGCCGGATCGAGATAAAGCGGCACCATGAGTGCGTCATGCCCCTGCCGCCGCAATGCCGAAACGAGGGCGTTATCGCGCAAACAGGTTCCACAATAAAACGAGCCGGTTCCGGGCGTCAGTTGAATGATTTTCATAGTGGTTTCAGTTTACCCAAACCGCCTCAATTTTTGGAGATACGGAGGAGAATCTATCCACAGATTAACACCGATGGACACAGATTAAAATGCAGAATACGAAGAGAGAAGAAAAGGAAGGCAAATACCGTTCGTGATTTTCACTATGCTCAGAGGAGTTGGCGCAACACTTTTGTTCCCCCCCCTTATGCACTTATCTTGTCCCTTAGCGCGAAATGAAGTACACTTGCCGCAGGAATGAATTCCGCGCTGTGAGGCGTGCCGCCCCGTGTCCTGCGGACACCCGAATCGTATTTGCAACTGAAGCGAAAGGGTTCCAAAGGTTGAAATGAAATCGCTGTCGCCTTTGCATCGAGTCCACGAATGGGGACTTCGCTTCTGTGTAGCCGGGGAATTTACTCCCCGGACTTCATTCCCCGGACTCTCCCAAATCTCACTCCTTCTCCCCAACGAAACCGAAACGGGGTATACTCTCCTCAACAAAAATTTAGTCTCGCCACCCTACTGGAGAAGACAAGCGGAGTGTAGAGGGTTAGGCGTCAAGTGTTGAGGATAAGTCAGTGGCACTTCATTCTCAACACCTATCACTTAACACTCAACACTTTCTTACCCTCATGAACAAACCCGATCCCTTGAAAGTTGCCGCCGCACACGAAGCGAACGCCCGAAAACAAATTGCTTATAATCGCCGCGCCCGTTATGAGTTCGAGATTCTCGACACTTACGAGGCAGGGCTGGTGCTTGTCGGAACGGAAGTCAAGTCGTTGCGTGACGGCAAACTGAACTTTGTAGACTCCTTCATTCGCATCGAGAATGGCGAGGCATGGCTTTTCAACCTTTCCATTGCCCCGTATGTGCAGGGCAACCGCTACAACGTAGACGAAAAGCGTAAGCGCAAAATCCTGCTTCATCGCTGGCAAATTGCCGAGTTGCAACAGCAAACCGAACTCAAAGGTCTCACGATTGTGCCGCTTTCCCTCTTTTTTCAGCGTGGCTTTGCAAAACTGGAAATCGGGCTTGCGCGTGGCAAAAAACTCTTCGATAAGCGAGAGTCAATCGCAGACCGCGACCGTAGCCGCGAAGCACAGCGTCAACTCAAAGAAGGCTAAGCAAGAAAGAGTCCTATGGCAGTTTTCACTATCGCAGGTCTGACGCTGAGAGAGGCAGTCCGTCGCAAAACGCTCGTTGGGGCGGGACTGCTCGGAATGTTGGTGCTTTTACTTTCCTGTGTCCTCTATTTTATCCGCTTGCGGCTTAACTACAATGTCTCCATCGGGCGAATTCCCGCATGGAGAGCCGAGGGCATGATTTATCCTTCTGCCATCAGCGTTGTCACTTTGCTCTGTCTTGCCGCCATCAAATCGCTTTCTTCTCTGTTTGCGCTGTTGCTGGCGGGCGGGGTGATCTCTTCGGAGATCGAGCGAGGACTGCTTTCTACGATCCTGCCGAAGCCAATTCCGCGCTGGCAGATTTTGCTCGGTAAATGGATCGGAATTCAAGTCGTCCTGATTTCGAGTGTTCTCGTCTGGACGGTGCTTGCCTGGGCGTCCCTTTCGTTTCAGACCCATTCCGACCGCACTCCAATGTTGAAAGCCGGAGCAATAGCCACACTTTTCCCGGTGATTTTTGGGACGCTCACGCTCACGTTTTCCACGTTTGCACAACGACTTTTTGGAACGTCCTTAGCGATTGCGCTTTCCGCACTTGCCTGGGCGGACGGTATTCTCAGCCTTCTCAGCAAATTCTACGACGTGGACATCCTGCAAAAAATTGCGCGGGTTTCCGGTTTTCTTGTGCCGCAGGGCTACGTCAGTTGGTGGGTGGAGGAGGCACTCGGCGGCATTCTGACCGAAATGGGCCCTTTTGGGCGTATCGGCTCTTCGCCGCGTCTTCTGGAACAAACAACGCACTCTCTCCCTCAAATCGAACGCGCTGAGGGAGTTTATGTCGCGGTCTACATCCTTGCAACGTTTCTGCTCGGCGTCGTGATTTTCCAGAAGCGTGATGTGTAGGGGCATTGCTCTTGACTCTCAGCGAAGGTGCGAAAAGTAATGCCCCAGACGCTTAAAACTCCGTCGTCAGGTAGTGATAAGAGGAACGCAAACAGTCAAAGGGATCACGTCGGCAAACGTCCTGCTCCACGCAATACCACTCCACCCCGGCAGAATCAAGGGCGGGCAGAATGTTCTTCCAGTCCAGATTTCCCTCGCCAATAGCCGCCATTACGGGTTCCTCCCCGGCAATGACTTCCTTATCCTTCAGGTGAGTGACGGGAACACGCCCCTTCACCCGTTCGAACAGAGAAATAGGATTTACTCCCGCGTGAACCGCCCAGTAAACATCAATCTCAAGCAAAAGGTTTGCCCCGCCCTCCTCAATGAAAAGGTCAAAGAGGGTGCGCCGTGAATTCTCGAAGCGGCGAAACTCGTGCGCGTGATTGTGATACCCGAATCCGATTCCGGCGGCTTTCAGTTTCGCGCTTACCTCGGCGGCATCGGCGATAAAGCGGCGGTAGCCCTCTTCGTTCGCCTTTTCGTATTCGCCCGGTAGTCCCCCAATCGCCACATAGTTGCAATTGAGCGTTTGGTGGAACTCGATTTCCTGCTCGGTCTTGTCTCGCAACGAATGGAAACTACGGTGCGTCGCACAGCAGGTCAACCCGTTTTCGTCGAGCATGGCTTTCATTTGTCGGGCGTTTACGGTTGCGTTTTCACCCTCCAACGCTCCCACCGCCGACACCTGCACCGAGGGATAACCCATCTCGGAAATCTTTTGCAGACTTTCCTGCAACCCCTGTTCGGTCTTTGTAAAGTCGCGAATCGTATACATCTGAACCGCAAGTTTGCTTTTCAACTCCATTGTCATCGCTCTCCCCCCCTTTTTCGATCTCTTTTGTTCCGGCGGTTTTCCTTTTTTAAGGTGACGCTACCATTTTGCCACAAAACGCAACATTGTCGAGTCATTTTCGTCTTTCACCTGCCAAAAACACTGAACCTTCGACGCCTTTGTCGCGTTTTATGAGGGTGAATTTAGTAACTCACCTTACGCAAGGAATCTAAATATACCACCCACTGCGTTAGAGAACACAGAGGCACAGAGAAAGACGGAGAGAGGGAAAGAGGATTCTCTCGCGCAAAGACGCAAATTGACGTTTAGACAAAGCTAATTTTGGTTTCGGTCTTCGGTTTGGCTTTGTAGACGACTTTGTAGCGGGTCGCCCTCCCGATTTTTGCTCCTTCGGCACGCCCCGGCGATTTCCCGCGTGGTTTCACCCGGCGTGTGAGCGGGGGCAACTGGGCAAGTATTCGTCCCATTGCCCGCCGCACTTGCGAGAGGCTCAGTTCCCGACGTTTGTTTTCCCAGGGCTGACGTGCCTCGGTGGCGAGAGGTCGCGCCAGAAACAGAAGGTTGCGGGTCGCCGCCACCACGTCCGTCCAGGTCTGGAACCCGTCAGGCGTTCGCAGTCGGGGCGTGTCCCACATCAGCGTTTGTTTGTCGGCTCGGTAGCCGTGTTCCTGTCCGTAGCGCCGTCTGTACAGTCCGGCGATTTCAGAAAGCGGGGGAAGCTCCTCGCCTCGAAACACAAACCAACTCGTGCGCGGGTCGCGCTCCGTTTCGGCGGCGTGAGGGCGCACCACCCGGATCACGCTCACTTCGATCTGGCGCGTTCGCTTCCAATGCAGACGCTTCCAGACCCGCACTTCGAGCGGTTGACCGAGCGCATCGCTTCCCTCCCACCTCGCATCAGGTTCGCCGTGCGTGTCGGGACGGTGACAGGCGAACTCTGTTCCGTCCTTTTTGGGTTGCCCCCGTCCGGGCTTTTGGGGACGTGGCGGGGCAGGGCGGTACAGCACTCGGTTTTTAGCAAGGCGAAGCAGAACGTCACACGGCAGGGCGGCACTCGCCCCTAGAAACGCCACACTGCCGTAGTAACCATCTCCGAGCAGAAGCGGACGCACCGAAAGAAGGGGGAGTACCGCTTTCAACTGCTCCGCCGCCGTCTCGCCCTGGGTTTTCTCGCTCACTACCCGCAGGTTGTCGAGAACCTGTGTCCAGCATGACGGCGTTTCGGGCAACACGACGAGGGTGGAAAACTGCCATCCCGGTGCGACAGGGCGGCTTCCTTCGGGCAGATTGCTTGCGTGAACGTAAGTG
>JACMPS010000243.1 GCA_014377395.1 Chthonomonadaceae bacterium | reverse complement strand
CCCATAAGCCTGAGCGAGTGGCAGGAAGAGAGTGAGTGGACGAGAGGGAGGTAAGGGCATCTTCCCACAATCGGAGAGAGCAACGGGAAAATACGTTTACATACCGAGCAAGCCGGACAATCCCGCAGAACCTTCGGCGTCGCCACCGATCTCAAAGCGACTGCTGGAAGGAATTTTGTAGCCGTCAAACACCTTTTGTAACATGCTATCGCAATTCTTTTCGTACTTATCCACTGAGTCAAAACTCTTCCCAAGTTTACCGCGAGCTTCCTGCAAATACTCACTGGCAGTACCTGCCTCGATAGCTTTCATCATTTTGATGAACCAATCTATTGTCTTAAGCGTTTCTTGTTGCTTCCTTCCCATATAATCATAGTAAGCACGATGTAGATCAAGGCAGGGAGCAGGTGGTCTTAATTCGTTGAATTTCGCAGTCAATTGATCATAATCCGAAGAGAATTGAGCAGCAGCAACAGCAACTTTGTTCCCTGACTTACTAACTTCCTGTGCAGCAGGGGGGGCAGTACCATCAGGACTACCATACTCCTGCAGGGCTGCCTTCGCGCTCTCAAGTGGAAGGGTGTCTTTGATTGCAAGAACTGCAACCATCACATCTTTCTGGATTCGTCGCTTGGTGGCTTCGATCTCTTTCAGTCGCTCCAGATAATCAATCACGACGGCATTGTTTTCCCCGGCGGCTTGCACAATCGGCGTCTTCGGAACTTCGCCTGGTTTCTGAACAAGATTACCTGTTCGGTTTTCGCCGGGAGCCTGCACAAGGTTGCCCGTTTGGTTCTCTCCCGCCTTTTGGGTCAACTGCCCCCGTACCACAAAGGCACCGAGAGCCATTGCCAGAACTGCGATAGCACCAAGTGCCACCCACATTCCCTTATTGCCTGCGCCGTTCCCGGCTCCTCGCATGGCGGGGAGCGGAGTGGAGGGCGGGCGTGTGTAAGCGGGGGTTTCCATTGTGGCGTTGACGGGCGTACCGCAACGCAAGCAAAATTTCGATTGGGGCGGGATTTCCGCCGCACAACGTAAGCACTTCATCGGTGTCGTCTCCGTTTTAATCTATCACACGTCATCGCTCGGCAAACGAATTGCAATTCTCTTACCTCAATCTTACCCCGATCCGGCTTGTATTCCGCAAAATTAGGACAATGAACCGGAGCAAAATAGTTGCGTCAAAAGGTTTGTGACTTTTTGTTTACGGCTCTCCATTGAGCATCCTTACCCTCTCTGACGATATGAAAAGAGAAAATGTTTAGCACAAAGTGAAACCTTTGCCGAAAAATACGGTCAAGTAAAGTGTTCGCTAAAAAACAAACGATCAAAACTCAGACCGATTTCGGTCAGTCACTTTTGAGAGAGCCAAACCCAAACTATGTTTCTGGTGACGGTCAAGACCATTCGATCTGAAACTCAATACGGCACGAAAGCAAAGCCTCGCGGCGCACCGCGCAGGGTGTGACAAGGTTCACACCTGCATCAGTGTAACGCTTTGCTCTCGCGTCCGTCTACAGAATCAGTATCGGTTCTACGGCGGACGTTTTCTATTCTCTTACAAACTTTTCGGCTTATTCTTTCCGCTTTAGGACGGAATTTTCGAGTAAAGAAGAGTGAACAGGTAGAAAAGTTTATACTGGTCATCTTTACCCCAGATGTAGAGATGCAAAACGTCGAGGCGGCGGGCGTCGGGAAAATCCGAGCCAACCGCGAGACAAGAGAGGAAAGAAACCATGATGAATGCAATGACGGTGCAAATGACGGAAAGAAAAAGATTGAGCCGACTGGCAACCCTGCGAAACGACTACGCGACCTACGCGCTGGCGAACGCAAATGACTTTGAGCGAGTAGGAACGAACGCCTGGGTGCGAAAAGCCTTGAAAATCACGGAGCAGGAGGGGGAAAGCCCTTTGCTCGGTGACTTCGACAAAGGGGATTGCTTCCGCTACGTAGCGTAAAGAGGAGGAGAGTGCAATGTCGTACTTCTCCTCTTTTGCTCGTTAGCCCTCTTCATTTTCGGCGGCACGAAGCAACTGTTCCGGCGGCGTCTCACAAGTCTCCTCGTAGGAACGAAGAAGCGTTTTCGACCCAACAGGGGCTTCCGCGCCTCGCAAAAGCGTTTTCTGCTCTGTCTCTCGTGCCGCCCTTTTCCTCAAAACATCCAACACTCTCTCTGCCTTCTGGAAAAGAAGCGGACTACCCCCGGCATCGGGAGAATTTTCTTGCAAGACTTGCATAATTTGATGGATTGCACGGGCGTCTCCTACCTGACCCAATGCGCCGATCAGGGCAAATTTCCAATCAAC
Source organism: Chthonomonadaceae bacterium (assembly GCA_014377395.1). GTDB lineage: Bacteria > Armatimonadota > Chthonomonadetes > Chthonomonadales > Chthonomonadaceae > JACMPS01. The sequence continues at coordinate 3,281 of JACMPS010000243.1, read as the reverse complement.
CACACTGCTTGCACCGGAGTGAGAACGCCCGTTGAGCAAAGCGCACAGGTTTGGCACAACATCACTCCCTAACGCTCCATAATGCTCCTCAAACGTGAGGGATGACAAGGTACGCATCAGGGCTTCCTGTCCTACCTTCTGCAAAAAAACAGCGTTCTGTGACGCTCGTAAAAGCGCAGAGACTCCCTCCGCTTGTCCCAAATTGCCCAGAGCGCGCGCCGCCTCAAGATGAATTTTCCGGGTTGTATGCGTTTGTGATATTACGCTGATGCACGGCACCACAATGGTAAGCGCAATCGAGATCACACCGACGTAAGCAAAAGGTATCAGCATTGTCTTGTCCGGGTTTAGATCGAACGCGGCGATCATCAGGGCGATAATAAAGCAGATGAAACAACACGTCACACCCAAAATTCCTAATCTCATGATCTGCCAAATCGCTTGCGCGAGGCTGTCGGCAAACCACTGTCCGTGTGTCTTACCATTATGATCCAATAAATAAGCTAGTGCTTGAGAAGCCGATTTGCGTTGCTCCTCTTCTAAATCCGCTTTTCCCAATGCCCATACTGCTACGATTTGTTCTCGCCAGAGGTATTGATTCTTGTCCTGAATAATCTCGTGCAGTGCCACAAATGTTTTCTGGTGTGGGCGTGTGGTTGCCGCTTTGTTTTGCACGAACTCGATCAGGCGTGCTGTTTTCGGTGAGGCTAATCTGCGGCGTGAAGACAACTTGGCAATGTGTCGGGGGATCGTTGCCGGAATCGCCGCACTGAGTTCTTGAGACAGCCATGAGAGATCGGACATAGGACAGGTTTACTCCTCAGAGTAAGATACGCGAACAAAGAAGGCGATTCCTGCGTGGACTCACTACGATTCCCCTTTTCAGTTTACGCAGAGGTACGTTGCGTATTTTCGACCTCCAATCTTTATTCTCCCCCTTCCCCTCCCTTATTCTCTTCGTGCCTTTGCGTCTTTGCGTGAGAAATTCCCTGCATCCGCCCCTCCTCAACCTCTCCACCAAAAATAAATCCTGAGAAAAATGAAACTCTCGCTCGCTCGTCTGCGTAAGCCACTTGACCGGTAAATCAAATAAGTTTGATTTAGCAAACTTGTGCGATAAAGTGTGAGGATTTTTACAATGAACAAGAATACGCCGTCTTCCAACTGGAGCGACTGCCTTTACGGAATTGCCACAATGGGTGAACGCGGGCAACTGGTGATTCCTATCGAAGCCCGCAAAGAAATGGGGCTGAACCCCGGCGAGAAAATTATTATTCTGAAACACCCTTCCGAGGCAGGACTGGTTCTTTTCAAAGCCGATACCATGCGCGAATTTATGACGGCGATGCTGGAGAAACTCGACCACTCAGAGGCACAGACTTCCGCAAGCACCGACCCCAAACCCGAAGAGGACACGCCCTGAAACCTGTTCGATGCGTTTAGAGGGAAAAGTCAGGCGATAGGTTATGCCCCTTCTGCGTGGCTCCGGCTTGAGGACACCACGCTGAAAACTTCCCCGAAAAGTGAATTAAAAGAGAAGAGATTTGATACAACGAAAAAAACTCCCCCCTATTTTTAGAAAAGGTGACGCGCAGAAAGCAACGATAATCCTTGCGTTCGCGCTGTTACCTGCGCTGTTATCCGCGCAAGAAGCCCCCGCCCCTGCGCCCCAGGCTCCCCCTGTCGGTGAACTGGTGTTGCCAAAAACCCCACCGCCTACCACACCCCAATCTTCGCTTCCCACTCCGATTCAGAAAACTGGGAAGGCGGACAAGCCCCTTTTGCGCTCTCCCACCCTGCAAAATCTGGCGGCGGTTCTCGCACAACGCCCTTTGCGGATTGAAGAAGCCGTGGCGATTTCACTTTCGACGAACCGCAATCTCGCGCTTGCCGGAGCCGCCCTACTCAGAGCGGAGGGGCGCACCGGAGAGCAACGAACCGCGTTTCTCCCGACGGTTTCCACGACGTTTCAGTATCAACGCTTGAACCAAGGCAATACGGGAAATATCGGCGGCGTTCCGATCACGTTTGTGAATGAGCAGCAGCGAAGCATCGGCATCAATGCCACGCTTCCCCTCGACATCACCGGGCTGATTCGGGCGGCAGTGGATTTGGCGAAGTATCAGGAAATTGCATCGCGACTCGATGTCAACCGGGTGCGTAACGAAACGGTCATCAATGTGAAAACAGCGTTTTATGACGTGCTACGCGCACAGGCGCAAGTAGCGGTGCAAACTGATAATTTGCAGAACTCGCTCGCTCGGTTGGACGATGCACAGAAAAAGTTCATCGCCGGAACGGTTGCTCGTTTCGATGTGATCCGTGCACAAACCGATGTGCTGACCGGGCAACAACAACTTATTCAGGCACGAACCAACGTCTCTAATTCAATTGCCACCCTTAACAGCACGATTGGAATTGACATTGACACGCCGCTGAGAGTGACAAGTGAGGGAGCCGTCGAGAACCCGCCCGGTGTCGCGCCGCCCACCGATTTATCTCAGGCACCCCCCGGAACCTTCCTTCCTCCAAAGCCCGCGAAAGACCCGAATCAGGTAGACCCGCTTCGTGACCCGACCACACGGATTGAATCCGCGACGTTCGATTCGCTTGAATTGGGACCCGATTATCGTGCCGTCCTGAAAGAAGCCCTCCTGACCCGTGCCGAGATTTTACAGTCGGACGCAAACCTTTCGGCTTCACGCAAAGGGATTTTGATTGCGCGGCGAAGCGTCTTGCCGACCCTTGCCCTCAGTTATGCTTTCAACTACACCCCTGATGCTGCCGGATTTGTGCCGCAAACTCAAAACGGGGCTGCGATTGCGGCATTCTCGATCCCGCTTTTCGATGCAGGAGTAGCACGGGAGCGCGTCAAGCAAGCACGCGCCGATGTTGCCACTGCGGAGATCAATCGGCGCACTTCGATAGACCAGGTCACACTCGATGTCCGTCAGGCGTATCTCAATTTGTTGCAGGGACGTGATCGCGTCGCCGTCACCAATCAAGCGCTTGTGCAGGCACGGGAGGCATTTCGGCTGGCTCGTGTGCGCTACGACGCCGGAGTTGCTTCACAGGCGGGTGTCTCGCCCTTGCTCGAAGTCAGCGATGCTCAAAACGCTTTGACGCTTGCCGAAAGCAATCAGGTCAATGCCCTTTATGATTATAACAATTCACGCGCCCGACTGGATCGCGCCGTTGGACGCTACGCTTATACCACAGAAGGCTACGGCTACACCGCCCCGCCCCCGGCAAAACTGACCGGAACCCCCAATATCGCTGCT
>JACMPS010000242.1 GCA_014377395.1 Chthonomonadaceae bacterium | reverse complement strand
GGGCATTTATTCCGCCGTACCGCATCAGATGAGGCAAAGAAAAACGAATTTCAACCCCCTCCTAACCTCCCCCTTCGCGAAGGGGGAGGAACAGGATTGACGGGCTTTCTCTCCCGGCTTCTTTGAGGGAGTCCCCAGTGCCCCTACGACGAAATGACCTATCGTGTTAGTGTTGATGTTGATGCAGGGCCAGGGGAACGATGGAGTTCAACATCAACGCGATAGGAAATCTTCCACTCAACACTTTTCCCCTACTTCTCTCACTGCCACTTAGGGTACACTAGCTATCCATAGATGAGTATCGAAGTAGACAAGGGAGACGAGAAGTATGGAAACTAAGGCGAAGACGGCGACGTTGCCCCCGCCGATTGGCGTGATCAGTGCCGAGCGAAGTGATGCGGTTGAGTTGACGAACGAAGAGATTATGCGGTACAGCCGTCACCTGATTTTGCCAGAAGTTAATCTTGAAGGGCAAAAGAAATTAAGGGCGGCAAAAGTGTTGTGCATCGGGGCAGGTGGACTCGGTTCTCCTCTCGCACTTTATCTTGCGGCGGCAGGAGTGGGAACGCTCGGTATCGTGGACTTTGACCGGGTGGACGTGACTAATCTGCAACGCCAGATCGCACACGGCACGAAAGATGTGGGACGCTCGAAACTTGCCTCCGTCACCGAAACAATTAAAGATATTAACCCTCACGTCGAAGTGGTAGGATATGACGACCGTTTCACCTCTGACAACGCTATCGAAATCGCCCGTGACTACGACATGATCTTAGACGGAACCGATAACTTTGCCACGCGCTACCTGACCAATGATGTCTCGGTGTTGCTGGGTAAGCCGAACGTCTACGGTTCGATTTTCCGATTTGAGGGACAAGCCTCCGTCTTCTGGGCAGAGCAGGGACCCTGTTATCGCTGTCTTTACCCGGAACCTCCACCACCCGGCATGGTTCCTTCCTGCGCGGAGGGCGGCGTTCTCGGTGTGCTTCCGGGCATCATCGGTTGTATTCAGACCAACGAAGCGATCAAATTAATCTTAGGGATCGGAAACCCACTGATCGGGCGACTACTTCTCTTTAATGCACTCAAGATGCAATTCCGTGAGTTGCGGTTACAGAAAGACCCCGACTGCCCGATTTGCGGCACAAACCGCACGATTACCGAATTGATTGACTATGAGGAGTTCTGCGGCATACGTGGCGCAGAAGCAACGGGGGATACCATGAATGACATTCCTGAGATCACGGTGTTGGAACTGAAAGCGCGAATGGACGCCGGCGAAAAACTCACGGTGATTGATGTGCGCGAGCCGTATGAGTTTGCGATTGCGCGTATTCCCGGCGTGAAACTGATTCCGCTCGGTCAGATCGGAGAGCGAAGCGGAGAACTCGACCCGAACACCGAAATCATTTTGCAGTGTCGTTCCGGCAAGCGCAGTGCCGACGCCCTCCAAATTCTCCAGTCGAAAGGTTTCACCGATCTGAAAAACCTCAAGGGCGGTATTCTCGCTTGGAGTGAAGAAGTGGATCCCTCTGTGCCGCAATACTGAGGAAAGTGTTGAGTGTTGAGAAGGAGTGTTAATCGTCAAGGGTATTCGCATTGGCTCCCCTCTCCCAGATTTTGGGGATGGGATTGGGGGCGGGGGCTTGACACTTTTTTCTTAAAATTCCCGCAACCTTACCGCTACAGAGAGCGTCTTGAGCGGGGAATAACGAAAGTGACCTTCTTTCAATGGCGAGAGAAAGTCAGGATCGCCCTTTCCGCGCCTGTTAGAAAAAGGAACTGCAACTCTGTGCAGTGCTATCTGCTACTTTGGAGTAGAATAGCATTGTAGAACGCACCTTGTTGAAGTGACGGCACCTTGAGCCATCTCTCAAGGGTAATCCTCCTTTGCGCTTATCACGCATTGCGCCCCGGTGGAAAATGGTTCCACCGGGGCGCAATTTAGTGTTCAGAGAGTATTCCGTTTGCTTTCCGCTTATTGAGGAGAGAGCAAAAAAGCACGGAGACGGTTTTCGTGCAGTCCCATTCCTACAACCTGTCCCTTGTCGTTCACTCCCGTTGCAAAGATCAACTCCCAGCCCGAACCAGCGGGAATGAGAGTGTTGAGGTCTACAAGGCGTCCGCCTCTGACTATAAAGGCGTGGGGGTTTTCCGTGTCACTTCGATACAGATAATTCGGGAACACAGCACCGCCCGTTAAATCTGGGCCTAAACCGTCGTCTCCATTGCTGAATCCTGTTTTCCAGTGTGCAATGAATGCGTTTGTGTAACGTTTGGACTTTAGAAGCGACTTTTGTGCCTCTTCTTCCATACGCATCATAGTCCCCACAATTTGCTTGCCATCGCGACTGATCGCAAACGCAAAATTCGCGTTGTAAAGCTCCGGTGAAGGGAAAGCCGTTACCCCTTTGCTATCCCACCGAAGCGTTTTAACACGAAATTCTTCCGTATCGAAAGGTATTCCAAAGCCGATGACCGTATCCGTATCGCTGATCCCCATTGCAAGAGCAGGACCCGACTTTGGAGCCGAAAGTTTCGTGACTTTGCTACCATCGGTGATAAATCCGTTGACGCCTTCACTCTCTCCCTCAATGGAGGAGCCGACCATCAGCCCTTTTTCGTTGACTCCGCTCGCAAACGAGGCGGAAGACGAGGCACCTTTCGGTAACGGCAACCGTTTGAGTTTGCCGTCTTTCCAACTAATTGCTTGCGGGGTGTCCTCGTCTTTCCACGCCGTGCCAACGACCAGCCCTTTGCTGTTTG
>JACMPS010000241.1 GCA_014377395.1 Chthonomonadaceae bacterium | reverse complement strand
GCCCGTGAAGGCACGAAAGTGGCGGGGCTTGCGGCCGAGTTTGGAAAGAGTGATCATAACGAAAGTTTACCCTAATTATGCAAGAGGTCTTTAGAAGGTGCATTTCTCGCACGGCTCAAATGCCATGCCGCTCTTGCCGTCGCTATTTCAACGGAAAAGGCGCGTTCCGAGTTCATTATCGCACCTCTTTTGCTAGAAGTTTCTGAACGCACAGACCAACCCGTCAGCTTCTTTTCAGGTGTTTGAGTTAAATCCTGCACTGGAACTCGGTTTGTGCGGGTTTTGCGACTTTTTGTACAGCCTCTCTTCAAGTCAGATGTTGATAACCGCTCCTTTTGTAGCGATTGTTACCGCAAAAAATGACAATGTACAGAGTGGATTTAGTCGGTGTATTTCGCAAATGATCGCCGCACAACTCTTCAATGAGCGCGACGGCAAACCTATAAAAACAATCTATGGAGTCTCTACAACCGGGACAAGTTGGAGTTTCATGCGACTTGTCGGGCAAACCGTATTATAGACCGCACCGAACACTACATTCGTGAGCCGGGGAAGATCGTCGGTATCCTCCTGCAAATGCTCCATGGTGCCGACAAAGAATATACTGCCCTGTCCGAAAATGGCGAGTAATCCTTCTCGATCTCGGTTATGATAGAGACATGAAAACCAACTCAGACGCGCTCTATCATGCTCTGCTTTACCCACGATGCTCGTTTCGACGGGCGCATCTTCGTCGGAGTCACTACCACCGGAATTTACTGTCGCCCTGTCTGCCCCGCCAGAGCTCCAAAGCCCGAAAACTGTACTTTCCACACTTCGGCGGCGGCGGCGGAAAAAGCCGGGTTTCGTCCCTGCTTACGATGTCGCCCGGAACTCGCGCCGGGACATTCACGGGTGGATGCCGTAGGACGACTTGCCGTCCGTGCCGCGTCAAAAATCGAAGACGGTGCGCTTTCAGAACAAACCGTTCAGGAGTTGGCAACCTATCTTGGCGTGAGTGACCGACACCTACGCCGCGTCGTCGAAAGTGCATTCGGCGTCTCCCCCATTGAATTGGCACAAACCCAACGCCTGCTTCTCGCCAAACGTCTTCTCACGGACACCCGCCTCTCCATTTCGGAGATTGCCTTTGCCTCCGGCTTCAGTAGTCTGCGCCGCTTCAACGCGCTTTTCAAGGAACGCTATCGCATGAACCCCACCGACCTGCGCCGCACCCATTCCGCACAAACCGACACTGAAAATGTCCCGGCTGACACGCTCATCTGTGAACTCACCTATCGCCCTCCCTTTGATTGGACGGAGTTGTTGCACTTCACGGCGGGACGCTCGATTCGTGGCGTGGAAACTTCGGAAGATAATCGTTACCTGCGAACGGTGCGTCTGAAAAACCGGACGGGTTGGATCGTGGTTTCACCCTCCGAGAAGGCGGAAAAGAACACACTGCGCGTAGAATTGTCCGCTTCCCTTGCCCCTGCCCTCGCTCCGATAATTTCCCATGTCAAACGATTATTCGATCTGGATGCAGAGCCGCTTGCAATCTCCGAGCGATTAGGCAGTCTTGCGGAAGACAATCCCGGCTTGCGATTGCCCGGTGCGTTCGATGGTTTCGAGATGGCGGTACGGGCAATTCTTGGTCAGCAGGTCAGCGTGAAAGCGGCGACTACACTGGCGGGGCGGTTGGCGACACGCTTTGGCGACCCCATCGAAACGCCCTTTCCGGCACTGACCCATTTGCCTTTAACAGCGGAGCGTATCGCTCTCTCTGACGTTGCGGAAATCGCATCCTTGGGCATTGTCACGGCACGGGCAAAGTCCATTCTTGCACTGGCGAATGAGGTTGCGAAAGGGAAGATCGTGTTGGAGCCGGGGGTAGACCTCGAAGAAACGAAAACGCGCCTGAAAGCCCTGCCCGGTATCGGCGAATGGACATCGCAATATATTGCCATGAGAGCGTTAGGCGACCCTGATGCGTTTCCGCATACCGATCTCGGCATTTACAAAGCTCTCAACGAAACTAATCCGAAGCGCGTTCTCCAGATTGCGGAAGCGTGGCGTCCCTGGCGTTCCTACGCCACACTTCACCTGTGGAAATCTCTCCGCAATACTGACCCGATTTTAACCAAATTAGCCCCGATTGACACCGATGAAAAGGCGAAAACATGATCCCTCAAACATTTTACACGGAGATTGAGACGCCGCTTTGTGCGATGCGGCTAACTGCGGACGGAGAAAATCTGACCGGGCTATTCATGTTACCGTCCCATGCTCACGCCCCGGAAATTATCGAGAAGTGGGAACGCGAGGACTCACTTTCCCTTTTCATTGAAGCGAAAGCACAAATCAATGCCTATTTTTGTGGCGAGTTGAAAGAGTTTTCGTTGCCGATCAAAGCAGAAGGAACTCCCTTTCAGAAAAGCGTCTGGGACGCACTTTTGCAAATCCCCTACGGAGAAACAATCTCTTACGGAGAAATAGCAAAGCAAATCGGCAACCCGGCGGCGTCTCGTGCGGTGGGAATGGCAAACGGCAAAAATCCGATCTCAATTATCGTCCCTTGCCACCGTGTCATCGGTGCAAACGGGAAACTCGTCGGCTATGGCAGCGGTATGCCCCGCAAGATCGCCCTACTGGAACTGGAAGCGTCTCACTCTCTCCCTGTCCGCAGGATTATCGGCGAAGCCGCCAACGGCGAATTTATTCCGCCGGTATCAGGCACTCTCAAGGACATCCCGCCGTCTCCGAATTTGTCATTGCCAAATTTATTTTGACTTGTCTTGCGTTTACCACAGGAATGAATTCCGCGCTCGAAGACGTACCGCCTACGCCCAATCACAAACGGGCGCAGAGAGCGACGCCCCTACACGATTCGCAGGACTTCTTTCGGACAGCGAAAACGAATTTCCCTCTGGACTTTAGGGTGCAAAATCGGGTATCATGGCTTCACATACGGCGTTGAGAGCCGGGACAGTCATAGTGGGGGGCGGACGAACCAGGTCAGAGAGGTGACTCAGCAGCCTTAAGATTGACCCCCTGCGTATGTTCTGCAACCCCGGCTCTGAGCGCCGTCTGTTATTTCAGGTTATTTCCCCACTATGGCTTACGTCGCGCTCTATCGCAAATATCGCTCCCAGACGTTCGGCGAACTTATGGGGCAAGATCATGTCACGCGAACGCTCCAAAACGCGCTCAAAAGTGGACATATCTCACAGGCTTACCTTTTTCATGGGGCAAGAGGCTGTGGCAAAACTTCGACTGCCCGCCTCATTGCCCGCGCCCTCAACTGTGTCGCCACCGACAAACCCAATCCCGAACCCTGCGGAGTGTGTGCCCTGTGCGTTTCCATTCGTGAGGGAACGTGCCTTGATGTCGTTGAAATTGATGCCGCTTCCGAGACGGGCGTGGACAATGTGCGCGAAAAAGTCATCGAAAATGTGCAGTATGCTCCCGCCGAAGCCCGTTACAAAGTTTACATCATTGACGAAGTGCATGACCTCTCTGCAAAAGCCTTCGATGCCCTCCTGAAGACGATTGAGGAACCGCCGCCTCACGTTGTTTTCGTGCTTGCCACCACCGAATATCACAAAGTTCCGATCACAATTCGTTCCCGTTGCCAGCAGTATCAGTTTAAGCGCGGCACTCTCGCCGATCTTGCTTCCGCGATTCAGCGCGTGGTGGACGGCGAGGGCTATACTGCCGAAACAGACGCCGTGCTTGCCGTCGCTCGTGCCGCAGAAGGCTCATGGCGAGATGCGCTGTCTCTGTTAGAACAAGTCATGGCTTACGGGGACGAGGAAAAGGCGATCACCTCCGAAACGGTTCAACGGGCAATCGGCACGGTAGGAACAGGAACGCTCGAAATTGTGACCGAGGCTTTGGCTCAAAATGATGCCTCCACCACTCTCGATAGAGCCACAGAACTCATTGATAGCGGAACCGATGTGCGTCAGTTGTTGACGGCGATGAGCGGACATCTGCGTGATCTGCTGATTTTGTCTTCAGGGGCAAAGCAAATGGCGGCAACCGAAATGGGCGCGGAAAAAGTCGCTCGCCTCGCGCCGCAAGCCGCGCTTTATTCGCCTGACCTTTTGCTGAAGATGCTTGAAACGCTCGCGGCGGCGGAAAAAGAGATTCGCTTCACCAATCAGCATCGCTGGCTTCTGGAGCGCACTCTGCTGAAATTGATGCCCGTCAATCTCGAACGAAGTCTTGTGCAAAGTGGAGCGCAAGTCTCTTCTCAAGTCGCGCAAACCCGCCCCCCCGTCACCTCGCCCGTTGTGTCTCAAGCCCCCTCACGTGTGCCTGATCCTACTCGTGTCGCAGAGGGAACGCCGCAGGTGATTCCTCGCCCTGAAACCCGTGTCGAAGCCCCGACTTTCGCGCCGCTCATTTCGCCGGAAGAAGAAATGGAAGAGGAGGAGACTGAGGAAGAAGGGCAAGCATCGGAAGAAGACAATTCGAGCGTGACGCCGACGCCAGCCGTCGCACCCTCAATTTCAGCACCCGACGAAGCCGAACCTGATCATTCCCGTTTTGCCGAGGCGGTGACGCTGGAGGTGGTTCAGCGTTCATGGAAGCGTATTCTGAAACTTTTTGAGAAGGCAAGTCCCGGCGGCGCACCTTTTCTGGCAAAGGGGCAGGTGATTGATCTCCAGAAAAAAGTGGTGATCCTGGGTTTCCCGGCGTCCGAAGCATTTGCCATGAACCGAATTCAGAACAATGCTAAGGGGAAATCACTCGTTGAGGAAAAAGTCAATGAGGGATTGAACACAAACGGCTATACGATTCGGTGCCAGACTTTGGATAGTGGCTCTGGTGGAAACGAAAACGGGGGCATCGCTCCTGTCCGTCCTTTGACGCCTCCCCCTCCCCCACCCTCTTCTACGGAAGAGACAATGATGTCCATGCTCGATGTTCCCGTCGAGGAAAAGCCCCTTGCGAAAACGGGAGGAGGCTTCGGGGATTTCGTCTTGCCTATCGCAGAGCCGCCTTCCCCCTCAGCAAATACCGCCTCGGTCTCCAACACACCCGCACCTAACCCGGTACAAAAAGCGGTCACGCCCTCCTCTAAACCCGCCCCGATCAGTTTGCTCAAGGAAGCCCTTGATCTTATGGGCGGAAGCGTGATCAAGTCGGAACCGCTCTAGTTCCGCCGGAACTGTACCCTTATCGAATACGAAATCTTTCCTTCCCCTCTCATCATATAGAAATCTATAGAAAGTCAAAGGTATTTGCTCCCCCTCTCCTCCGAAGAATGAGGGAATCGGGAGAGGGGGTGAGGTCAGGGGAGGAATTATGCTGGATACGCTCACTTCTGATGCGTAAGGGGACTAATTGACGTTGCCGGCAGTTTCCGGCTGAGGAATCAGCGGAAACGACACCGAAATCTGTGCGCCCGAAGAGTGTTCGCGGTTTTTGTACCCGGTTTCTCCCTGCAAGTCCCACCGCGCCAGATTTTCAATCAAGGCTAATCCTGTGTTCGAGGCATATTTCACATCGAAATTTGCGGGCAAGCCGGGACCATCATCAGTTACGGTCAAAATCGCATAATCCAGGTCTACACGAAATTTAACCTCGACGCTATTGCCGCTATGCTTCAAGGCATTGAGAATCAGTTCGTTCACGATCAGTGAAAGCGAAGTTCCCTGCTTACTCGAAAGCACTGCCTCCTCGATTGTGTAGTCGAGTCGTTTGCCTTCAACTATCCTCTCCACCTCCCTTACCGAAGCGAAAGTCCTCGTCGAAGTCTGGCGCAACGGGTACGATAACGAACGTCCGCATCAGAGTTTGGGGTACAAAACGCCCCAGGAGTACAAAACCGAGTGGCACAAAAACCACTCACAACCCCGCGCAGACTAACACAAACCCTGGACTAAAATAATAGAGGCAGGTCATGCGAAGATATTAACTCCCTCCCCTTATGCATGATCCCCATTCCCTTTTGAGCACAAAGAGCAGAAACAGGACAAATGCACCTGAAAGGACTTTTAGGGTAAAATAGAAAGGAAGAGCCCATCCCCTCCTCAAAGGCTATCCTACCCAAATTTCTCTCTAGTTTTCAAGACGAAAATAGATGATTTCATGGGTAAAATCGTATTGAAGAAGAGGGGTTGGGTTTCTAAATTACTGCACTGACCGAGAGGAACGAAGAGCATGGCACGATTTGGCGGCGGAATGCCGGACATGGCGAAGTTGATGAAGCAAGCGCAGAAAATGCAGGAGGACGCCGCACGACTTCAGCAGGATTTGCAAGCCACGCGCATCTCCGCACAGGCGGGCGGCGGCATGGTGACGGCGACGGTCAACGGACATGGACATCTGATTGAAATCAAAATCAATCCCGCAATGGTTGACCCGGAAGATACGGAACTGCTTGAAGACCTGATTATCACTGCCGCAAAAGAAGCAACGAAAAAGGCGCAGGAAGAGCAGGAAAAGGGCATGGAGTCAATCACTGGAACCATCGAAGGCTTGAATCTGCCGCCTGGAATTCTTTAGAGGACAAGACAACCGGGGATCGAAATTTGGGTAACATATCCCCGCATTTCGATCTCCAGTTTAGAAGACTATTTATGTTTCACTATGCTAAACCTCTTGCTCATCTTGTCGCGGAACTGGAGCGTCTGCCTGGTATCGGACCCAAATCCGCCCAGCGCATGGCGTTTCACATTTTGCGTCAGCCACAGGATGAAGCCAAACAACTCGCCGAAGCGATTCTGACCGTGAAGGAAAGTATTCGCCTCTGTAGCGTCTGCTCGAACTTCACCGATCAGGAAAAGTGCGAAATCTGCCGCGACACAAAGCGTGATCCTGCCTTACTGTGCGTTGTTGCGGAAACACGCGACCTGATTGCGATGGAAAAGACGAACGAATTCAAGGGAATGTATCACGTCTTGCAGGGGTTGATCTCGCCAATGGACAACATCGGTCCCGAACTGCTCAAGATACGCGAACTGTTTCCCCGTGTCGTGGACGGCGTGAAAGAAGTCATTCTCGCCCTGAATCCTACTACTGAGGGACAAACGACTTCGCTGTTTCTGGCGTCCCGCTTAAAGCCGCTCGGTGTGAAGGTCTCACAGATCGCTTCCGGTTTGCCTGCAGGCGGCGATCTCGATTACGCCGATCAAGCGACCCTTATTTCTGCTCTTCAATGGCGCCGGGAAATGTAAGGGATGGGCGAAAATTGCCTTCACCCCAACCCCATATACGCTAACTTACGAGGGTGTTGAAAAAGTGTTTTGATGTGGAAAAAGGAGAGATGCACTCTCCCTCTCTCCTCACCGAAGAGTGACCCTCGTTTTCTCGCCCCCCCCGTCAAATAGGTGCCTCCGCCCCCTCGATGCCACGCCTGTAAGCCGCCCCGCAAGCAGATGTTTACCGGTGTTGCCATGCGGACTTCGAGCATCCGAGAGTCCATGCGGGAGTTTACAAGGATGCCTTACACCTCTTCACAGGGAGCGAAGCAACAGAGATCGGCATTGCGCCTGTGTCGCTTTCCACCGCTTGCGTTCCGGGCGGTTCGAAAACGCTCCAATCTCTGCACGGCAGAACAGGTTACTCTGTGCCGTGTTGCCACGAACGGCAACTCAAAAATGCTCTGCTTTAGCCAGACTGTGACCCCGTCCCTGTTAACCCCCAGCATCTCTGTTGCCTAACGAGTCGTAATCAAATCCTCATTACATTCCGATTGCCTCCGTTATTTAATTTTTTGTATCTCCACAATAACAGTACACATGCAGACATGTGTTTACCCATTTTCTCCAAAAAGCGGGGGTGAAAACTTTATGCTCAGCCTTAAATTGCCCCCTACGACCTACCACAATCAAAATTGCCCTCCCTTAGAGAACAGAGAATCCTTAATTTTCACGACTAAAAGAGGAATTTCGCCCTGAACCGCATAAATGACAGTGAAGAATT
>JACMPS010000240.1 GCA_014377395.1 Chthonomonadaceae bacterium | reverse complement strand
ACGTCAATTGCTTGATGTTGGAGAGGCAGGAGGTCTGTCGGGCTTTTGCTCGCGCCTGAGCAAAAACAGGAAAGAGAATCGCTGCCAGAATTGCAATAATTGCAATAACAACAAGCAACTCGATCAGGGTGAAGCCTTCTTGCTTCACATGAGATTTTCTCATTATAACTCACTTCTGCGGCATATTTAAGATAAAGAAGTCAGCCGCGTGACAACACTGAATAAACCCACTTGCTTCGTTTTTCAGAGTCGCAGAGAAAACTCTTTTTAGATTCTGCGATCTTTGGCGACAGTTAAGAAATCTTAACACAATTAACTCCATTGTGTCAATAGGCTGACGATAAAATATCGTTTCATGCAAAGCGATTGCAAAAAACATCTTAGATAATCAAAGCAAGTATGAAGATTTTTTTTCTGAAAATCGGGGTAGTCTGATCTGACCCCTTTATCTGGACACTTTGTTGTGTGAGTTGACTTTTGTCTGCTGTTGCTTTGTCCTCCAGTTTTTGAGGTGTTGTTCTGGCGTCTGACAGTCCAAGGCTGTATGCGGTCGCTCGGTATTCTACTCCTTTCGATGCGCTTCCAGTTTTGCTGTAAACATTCGCTCCGTAATTTGCCGTTGAAGGATTCGATGAACGGGTTGTCGGTCGGTTGGTGCGGACGCCTCTCCGCAACGCACCCGTGAAGCCGCACCAATCCTCGTTGCACTCGTTGTATCGCGCCACCAATGTACGCCGCAACATTGTAGCCGATACGAATTTCATAGAGTGCCGCGCCGGGACTTTTCGCGTACGATGTCCTCGACGATTCGAGTCCTCTTGCATCAAGGACGTACTCTCCGGTTTCGACATCAATAATGATCATCTTCCCGATGTTTTCCTCGGTCTCGACAATGTCCTGAATACCCGCCTCATATTTCTCCATACCGAGCCGAGCCACTTCCTCACTTGTCATTCCTTCTCGAAGCACTATTGTTTCTTCTCTCACAACCTCAAGCGCACTTTGTCCTGTCTTCTCTCAGCATACTCCAGAGTGTCAAGTCTGACTTATGCTATAGTAATTTAAAAAACCAACAGGAGGAAGACATGACCCACACAACCATTCTGGAAGGAACCGGCGAAGAACTTTTGCAACATCTCGTGCAATTCCCAAATGAGCATTTTCGTCTTGTCCCCTTACTGAGCGATCCCATCGAGAACGAAAAGCCGAAACCTAAAAAAAGTCATTCCGTCTTGGGAAAATACGCTTTTGTTGCAGGAGGCTCCGAAGATTTTGCAAGGGACAAGCAAACTGAGATTGAGCGTGAGGACAAAATAAGATCATGAATCATGCGCTTGATGCCTGTGCAATGATCGCGTATTTGCACCCGCCGTCATCCCAACAAAACCTCTCGCTTTATCCGCTAATTGATTCCAAGCCTCTTCCTCAGCGTTTTCGGGTTGTGGTGTTGCCGGACATAGCCCCCTTCACAAAGTCCAGTTGCAGAAAGTCGTGCGGGAAACCGAGTTCAATTTTACTAACCTCATGCAACCGTGCAAGATGAGCATCGGTGAGCGTGATTTCGGTGGCTTTGAGCGTATCGTCCAGTTGCTCCATTGTTCTCGCACCGATAATGGGAGCGGTCACGGCTTTCTGCTCCAAGAGCCACGCAATCGAAACCTGTGATGCCGACGCGCCCTCTCCGATTTCGTTTGCAATCGCCTTCGCTTCGTTGGCAATCGAGAGTGTTCTTGCGTTTAGGCTTCCGTTTTGCTTGTTGCGCTCGTGTCGCCCTTCACTTTTGGGAGGGCTTTCGCCGTTGCCTTCGCTTAAAGGTTGCAGGTCGGCTTCGGTGTACTTGCCGGAAAGGATGCCCTGACCGAGCGGAGACCAGGGCGTGACACCGATTCCGAATTCCTGCGCCATAGGAATCAGATCGCGTTCGGGGGTTCGCTCGATAAGGCTGTACTCAATTTGCAAGCCTATAAACGCCGACAATCCGCGCCATTGTGCCAGAGTGTTTGCCTGTGAAACTTTCCATGCAGGCATATCGGAGACGCCGACATAGAGGATTTTGCCCTGCCGCACCGCGTCATCGAGTGCCCTCATTGTCTCATCAATAGGGGTCAAGCCGTCGTCCATGTGAACCCAGTAAAGATCAATATGATCGGTCTGAAGACGTTCGAGGCTGGCTTCGAGTGATTGAAACAGATTTTTGCGATGATTGCCGCCTGCATTCGGGTCGCCGGGTCTCATGTTGAGGGTATATTTGGTGGCAAGCACAAACTTGTCGCGTCGCCCTTTCAGAAATTCGCCGAGCAATTTTTCGCTGGTGCCTTCGGTATAAAAGTTGGCGGTATCAATGAAATTGCCGCCGAGTTCGGCGTATCGCTCGAACTGTCTGTGACTGACGCTGTTGTCGGCTCCCCACCCCCAATCGTTGCCGAAGGTCATGGTTCCGAGGGCGATAGGCGAGACGCGCAGTCCGCTGTTGCCGAGCAAACGGTAGTGATCGAGTGACATCGTGTGTGATTTTCTCCTGTATCGAATACTTGTGTTGAATCAGGGAAGGGTAGAGTGTGGGCGGTGTAAAGGTCTATCGCTTTCCCTGCTCGATTCTACGGGAAGGTTTCTAAGGGGGTTCCGAAAGGGACAGATGACGCAGAGTTGAAAGGATACTAAAACAATGGCACTTCTTCCCTCCTGTCTCGCTTACGAAAAAGAGCAGGTTTATGTAGTTCCGTTTTATGGGTGGGGTTAGAATCTGGTTCAGCAGGGAAAATTTCTTGACATCACGCAAGGCGAAAGCCAGGGACCTGCCCCGTTCAACATCCGTATCAGAAAGTTTTATCCTTACCAGGGCGAGTTGACAAGTGCTATCGGTATCGTGGAAGAACCGGGACATCTCTGTAATCATTTTTTCGCGGCGTTTTACGTTCGCCATGATAGGCCTGCTGACTTCACTGAAAACATTTCCGCCCACAACATTCAACTCGGCACTAATGATCCTATTCTGGAGATTCGCCCTGACAACGATGATGAGGATTGACCGCACTGGAACTTCGGAGAAGGTGTGTGCGTGATGGGGTATTGCGATATTGCGAGGGATAAGACCACCTTTGAGCAATGGTATAAGCGGGAGACTCAACATGACTGGGAGGGATCAACTTTTTTGTCACGCCTGACCGAGAAACACTAAGGAGTAAAGTCACCTTTCGTCTTGAAGAGAGGATTTTTCTCCCAACAAAGCGAACAGAAGGCAAAATCACTCCACTCTGAAATGAGGTTTCCACTTATGACTTCACCCACCGTGAAAATCGGGGTTCTTTCGTTTGCACACCTTCACGCCATGAGTT
>JACMPS010000239.1 GCA_014377395.1 Chthonomonadaceae bacterium | reverse complement strand
GAACGGAAGTTTGCAAGTGGCTTAATTCAATTGGCGTTACCGGAATTCTGCTGAAATATCGAGTGCCGCAACGCGCAGGACTGGAAAAGCATACCGCCCCTTTGCAAGACGCCCAACGCGCAATGGGCATGGTGCGCCTTCACGCCAAAGAGTGGGCGATAGACACGCACCGCGTCGGAATTCTTGGCTTTTCGGCAGGAGGACACCTTGCCGTAATGACCTCCACCGCCTACGAAACCCGCACCTATCTCGCCGTTGACGAAGCCGATAAAGAAAGTTGCCGCCCGGACTTCACGGTTTTGATTTACCCGGCGTACCTCACAGGAGGCGAGAAATCAAATCTTACCCTTGCCCCGGAGATCAAAGTAGATGCGAAAACTCCTCCCGTCTTTATCGCCATGACGCAGGATGACCCCGTTCATGTGGAGAACGCCTACGTGTATGCGCTTGCCCTCAAAGGCGTCAATGTCCCGGCAGAACTCCATATCTATCCGAAAGGCGGTCATGGCTACGGCTTGCGCCCCACCGAAAACCTGGTCACGCACTGGCCCGAACGGGCGGCGGCGTGGATGACTTCTCAGCATCTTCTGACGAAAAAGTCGTAGGTGGGGTTGAATTAATTCAGAGTGCAGAAAAGAGAACTTGGTGTGATTGCAACATTTGCCGCAGGAATAAATTCCACGCTGTGAGGCGTGCCGCCCTGTGTCCTTCGGACACAATACGATCAATTTGCGCTTGAACGATGACCTTTTCAATAGATGATGAGATGCTGGAGAACGCCGATGAATCGCTTTATCCCTATCCTTTGCCTTGCCCTTCTCGCTTCGGGTGCGTCCTCGCAGCAGGACTGGCCCGATTATAGAGGGCCCAATGCCGACGGAAAAAGTGCGGTGATTGGGTTGCCCTTAAAATGGGATGAGAAGACGAACATCAAGTGGAAAACACCGATTCACGATAGGGGCTGGTCTTCGCCTGTGGTGTGGGGAAATCAGGTCTGGATGACGAGTGCAAGTGAGGACGGACACAAAATGTACGCCCTCTGCCTTGACCGTGAGACAGGGAAGGTGCTTTCAGACCGTAAGATTTTCGAGAACGCAACTCCCGATTCGATCCATGAACTAAACAGTTATGCCTCCCCAACTCCCGTAATCGAAGCAGGACGTGTTTATGTTCACTTCGGCAATTATGGGACGGCTTGCCTCGACACCAAAACCTATAAAACACTGTGGGAACGCCGGAACCTGCCTTGCAAGTTCTCCGTTGGACCCGGTTCATCGCCCTTAATTTCAGACGATCTTCTTATCCTGACGATGGACGGCATTGATTTGCAGTACGTGGTTGCCCTCAACAAAATGACAGGGAAAACGGTGTGGAAAACGGAACGAGCCACCGATTGGAGCGTTTTGGACGGGCAGGGAAAGGGCGAAAACGAGATGAAGAAAGCCTTTGTCACGCCAATTCTCGCCTTTGTCGAAGGCAAACCGCAACTGATTAGTCCGGCGGCTCAAGCCGTTTATGCGTACAATCCGAAAACGGGCAAAGAACTGTGGCGGGTGCGGTTTAAGGGCTTTTCCCAATCTTCCCGCCCCATTCTCGGTGACGGCATGGTTTACGTCAACACAGGCTATGGGCGTCCCAACCTGCTGGCAATCCAGTTCGACGGAACCGGAGACGTTACCGACTCGCACGTCGCATGGAAATGTGTGCGGAACGTTCCCTCGAAACCGTCTCCCCTTCTTATCAAAGATACGATTTTCATGTTGGACGATGGCGGCGTGGCTTCCTGTCTCGATGCAAAAACAGGGGTTGAAATCTGGAAAGATCGTGTTGCAAGCGGGGATTACTCTTCCTCGCCTTTGCTTGCCGACGGTCGCATTTACTGCTTTTCGCAACAGGGAAGCGTGACGGTACTGAAACCTGGTCGAAAATTCGAGGTGCTTGCCCAATTCAAGATGACGGACGGAACAATGGCTTCCCCCGCGATTGCAGGAAAAGCCATGTTTGTGCGAACGAAATCAGCACTTTACCGCGTGGAGAATCCTTAACGACTTCTCTAATTTTTGAGGAGGAAAGCGGAAACCGAGCGACCTCTCATAAAATTAAGAGACCACCTGTGTCTCCGATTGAACGGCTCTTTTCGTCGTCATGAGGGCTTGTCCCCAGGGGTAAACGCGAAGATAGCAGGCGACACGCCCGTCAAGGCTGGCGGGCAATACATCTTCCCGCTCAAGGCGTACTTCACGACTGCCGCCGATTTGCCGATAAGTCCCGGCTTTTACCCGCTCACCCGCGAGAAACAATTCTTCTCCGGGAAATTCACTTTCGTTTTGTGTCCACATTTGCTCATACTCCCACATCGTGATCTGAAACGCATCCTTCGTGGCGCGTTCGATTGAATTTCCGGGAAAGGGCTTCATCGCCGAAATTCGTTCCCGATACTGCTATAATTCTGCGGAAATCCCGCAATCGAATGCCCGAAACATAAGTTTACTTGACTTGAATTATCGGTCTAAACAGGCAAACTCTTCAGGGCGGTTTTGTAGACTTTGGGTGGGGAGAATGATAAGACTACTGATTTGGTTCACGGAAACTTTGTATTGAGACGTTTCTCAATTATACACGGATTCAGAAGAAAAGAGGGTGACAAAAATCAATAAAAAAAATCGAGTTTTTCTAAAAGCGATCACCGAAGCCCCTTCGGTGGGAACGGCTTGCAATCCCGTGCTGAAAGTGCTGGACGCGCATTTCGGTGAGGACTACGAGCGATATTTTGCATCCGATGCGTTCTGCATTTACCGGTACAAAGACACGCGGATTGAGGACATTGAAGCCGTCTTTATCGCACATCTGGATGAAGTCGGGGGAAATGTGCTGAGTGAGCAAACAAAAGGCTCCGGTGCTTTTCTGACAAGTGTGTGGGGCAATCTGCCGACAATCTATGAGGGTGAGTTGCAAGCCTTTGATTATCTGGCGGAAACGGGCGAAGAGGCTTTCCCTGCGACGGGAACCGTCGAACTTGTTGAAGCAGAACCTCGTCTGATTTTAAGAGGAAAGGGAATTCGTCCGTTTCGCACCGTGTTCACTTTTCGCGAGACAACAACCTTTCAGGGCGATATCATCGAAGGAAAAGCACTTGATCCCAGAGTGACAACTGCCGCCGTCGCCGAAGCCGTGACTTTACTCAATTCAAGCATCAATCCCAATCCTCACTCCGGCAAAGTTGCCGCTGTGTTTGTCATGGCGGAAGAGCATTGCATGGACGTTGCCAAAAAAGCGGTAACGTACCTGCAACGTCATGCCCCGAACCTGAAACTCGTCGTCAACGCGGATGTTCCCGGTATCCAGAATCTGACGGAGGGTCAACTTGAAATGCCCGCGATTCGTATATTCGAGGGGAGAAACTTCATTGATCCGATGTTCGGAATCAGAACGGCGGAGAAATTGGAGGCAAAAGGGATAGACTTTCACCTGACTGCCTCACGAAGCGGAAGCCAGACGTTGCTGTTTACGCCTCTTGCACCTACGATTTCGGTTGCACTCCCCAGTGAGGGGGTGCATTTACCCCGTGTCAAAATGAGTCTGCTCGGTTATAAGCGTTGTATAAAGTTGCTGGTTGCGATTGGAGAAGAAGTGCTGAGCGACTGAAAAGTTGTGGAGGGGTCGCTCAGACCGCTCTGGAGAATAAAAGATGCCCGTTATTATCGAAGAAAAACCCGATCTGGAGATTGATTCCGATCTAGACTTAGGGGAAATGCCTCCTATTTTCGGACGTTGCCCCGTCTGCAAAAAGCCGCTTCGCCCGCGTGACCGCTTTACCGGGGAACCCAAAGCCCCTCCTGTCGGGCAGGGTGCTTTGTCTCGCGCTCGGTGCGATAGATGTGGCGCGATCATCGAGTATATCGGTAACGGTGAATGGGTTGTCTTCGAGGGCGGAACCGACGAAGTGCCTACGGAGTAGGTGCTAGGGATTAGGGGTTAGAATGAGGTAGAGGATCTTTTCCCCTCATTTGCCCCCACCCTGATTTCGCCCACTCAGTCCTCCCCCGGCTTTTCGGGGGAGGGGAGTCAAGGTAAATGCCCTCCTCCCTACTCGTCTGCGAGAGGAAATGCAATGTAAAAACATTCTACGGTTTTTTCTCAATGCTTAACACTCAATACTTGACACTTTCTTTCTTCGCTTTGCGTCTTTGCGTGAGATAATTCCCTCACGCATTTCTCTAATCCCCACTCTCTATCACCTAACCCCTTCCCCTATTTTCGTTTGTTTTCAGCAACTCCCCGACTTGCCCCTGCGTAAGGTATAATGTGTTTCCGATAGAATTAGTCGGAGTTAGGGAGAGGACGGTCCCGCCTGATGTTAAGCCTG
>JACMPS010000238.1 GCA_014377395.1 Chthonomonadaceae bacterium | reverse complement strand
GCATCATCACTGAGAACTTCCGCCATGACTCGACTACCAACCGTGAACACAGGTGGAGCCGGAAAACGCGGCGATGCAATCACATGAAAAAAATCAGGAGCGACCTCCCAGATTTTTGTCGCAAATTTCTCTGTGCCGCTACTTAGCCGGATTGTCTGTCCCACATAACTGATTTCGATATGGGCGGTTCCCTGATCAGGACGCTTGAGTTGTCTTGCATTTTCGATGCGTTGAATCAGTGTGTCGAGACCGATAGGCTTTACAAGCACATCAGCGACGGTGAGTCGAGCGATTTCATCAGGGACTACCGGGCGATCATCCGTCGTCATCAAGAGGAGAACCGCCTCGGGGCAGAGGGAACGGAGGCGCGGTAGCACCGTAAAGGTTTCACGAAGACGCATATCCCACAAAATCACATCGAAGGACTTCCGAAAAGCGTAGGAAAGGGCTTCGGTGGCGGTAGAAGCACCCGTCACCGAATAGGCATTATGCCGAGATAGTTTTGCCTCGAAAACACGAGTATGATGCGGTTCTGCGTCACTGATTAGGACAGAAGGCACCGGGGGCATTGACATTGCCGCAATCTCTCCTTCACTTTGGTAACAAGGGTTAGGTAGGGAAGAATTAAAGTGAGAAGGATTCGCGTTTGCTTTTCAGGGATTGAGCAAGCGGAAAAAGCGACTCTCACACAACCGTTGCAACATTTGTGCCAACCCTCGGTAAATATGCGTGGAGAGCAAAGATAGGAGGATTTTTTTAGAAAAAGATTATTTTTTCAGAATCAAAGGCAACAGGTCAGGCGTGAAAGTGGTAGCGTCACGATCCGAAAGAACCACCGCCCGCTCGATCACGTTTTCCAATTCCCGCACATTTCCGGGCCACGCATAAGCCCGCAAACGCTCCCAAACCTCCTCACCCACCTGCTTCATCTTGCGCCCGTTTTCCTTGTTGTACCGTGCCAGAAAATACTCAACGAGGGTAGGAATGTCCTCCGGGCGCTCCCGCAGAGACGGAAGAAAAATCGTGACAATGTTCAGGCGATAGTAGAGATCGGCGCGGAACTTCTCCTCCTCAACTGCCTTTTCCAGATTTTTGTTAGTAGCCGCAATCAAACGTACATCCACCTTCAGGGTTTTCGTGCCGCCGATTCGCTCAAATGCCCACTCCTGCAACACACGCAAAAGTTTGATTTGCGTGGCGGGGGTAATGTCACCAATCTCATCGAGAAAGAGAGTACCCTGATCCGCCATTTCAAAGCGTCCCGGCTTGGCGGCGGCAGCCCCCGTAAACGCATTTTTTTCATGTCCGAAAAGTTCACTCTCCAAAAGCGATTCAGGGAGTGCCGCGCAGGAGATCGGGATAAACGGTTTGCTCGCTCGTGGAGAATTGTAGTGCAAAGCCCGTGCCACCAATTCTTTACCGGTTCCGCTTTCCCCCCGAATCAGAACGGTGGCGCGGCTGTCGGCGGCGCGTTCCACGATCTTGTAAACCTCCTGCATTTTGCCGCTCGAACCCACCATACTCTCTAACTTAAAAGTGGTTTTGAGTTGCTGTTTAAGGTCTCGATTCTCAGTGATCAACTCTCGATGCTCCAGGGCTTTTTTGATCATCAGTCTGATTTCGCCGAGGTCGGGCGGCTTGGGCAAATAATTGTAGGCTCCCTGACGCATCGCCTCCACCGCCGAAGAAATCGTTCCGTACCCTGTCACGACAAGAGCGGCACAGGTCGGATGAATCTGCTTGACTTGCTGGAGCAGTTCAACTCCGGTCATGTCGGGCATAATCAGATCAGTGACAAGGACATCAATCGGGTTGGCGTGTGCAAGGTCTAGGGCGCGTTTGCCGTTTTCGGCGGTCAGCACATTGTAGCCGTCGCGGGTCAGTGCCGCCTCGAACACCCGGCGAATATTGGGCTCGTCATCGGCAACCAGAATAGTGAGCGTGGAAGGTTTAGACATAAGAGTTTGATAGGGGAAGGTCTGCCTTTGCAGACGCGATAAAATCGTTGGAAAGAATGCCACTGAGGGCTAATATAAATAAATATCTATCAATGATGACTAATTGTCGGGAAGGCTACCCACTGCCTGACGACTGATGACGGGCGGCTCTTCAAGTAATGCCCTTGCCATATCGTAAGGCGGATGCAGGGGCAACGCCACAAAAAACGTCGTTCCTACTCCTACTTCAGAGATCACTTGAACATCGCCCCCATGCTGATGAACAATTTTCTGAACAATAGGAAGTCCCAGCCCGGTTCCCTTTGTGCGCGTGGTGACAAAGGGGCGGAAAATACGCTCTCGCTCTTCCTCCGGTATCCCGATTCCATTATCGGTAAAGCCGAGCGACAAAGCCATGCGTTGCTCATCATAGGTTGCGGAAATCGTCAGGTCTCCGCCAACAGGGAGGGCTTGTCCTGCGTTCATCACGAGATTACGCACGATTTGCCCCAACTGAACCGGGTCGGCATGAATATCAGGGAGATTATCGGCGAGTTCCCAGTGAACATTCACCCGATGCTCCTCCAGAAAAACCGTCAGACTCTGAACCGCGCCCTGTAACCAACTCGCTACCGAAATCGAACGCACATCAAGCGGAATCGGACGGGCGAAGTCAAGCATTTCAGAGGTAAGACGGCTTAACGTTTCCACTTCGGAAAGAATGATGTCGGGCCACTCGGTGGAAGCGTCCTGCGCTTCATAGTCGGAGTGCATCAGTTGCGCCGCACCTTTGATTGGCGACAGCGTATTCCTCACCTCATGCGCCATTCGCGCCGCCAGTTGACCGATGTCGGCAAGACGGTGCATCTCCTTGACTTTCGCCTCAAGGCGATTTTCCTGCGTCACGTCCTCGAAAATAAGCACGACACCGGACTGATCCGGCAAACGCGAAAGCATGAGATTCAGAGTCAGCGAGTCGCGTCCCTGCGGGTGAAGACTGAATTTTGGCTGATGAAACGGCTCTCCCGTCTCAATGACCCGCCCAATCGCTTCCGACAAAAGATGCTCTTCCGACTCGGTTAATCTCAGTTCCGACAGCAAAGTCAGCAGAGGCTTATCACGGAACCTTGAGGCTTCACGTTCGAGAGTGGTTTCCGCTGCACGGTTCCAACGGGCGATCATGCCCCGTGCATCCGTCGAGATAATTCCGGCGAGACTCGACTGCAAGACGCTTTCCGTGTAATTTCGCAACTTGAGAATGTTCCGACTGTTCTCCTGTGCCTCAACATAAAGGTAGGCGTGTTCGATGGCGATTGCAGCTTGATCAATAAAGGTCGCAAGTAAACGCTGTTGCTCTTTTGTGATCGGTTCACGTCTTCCGCGATGCCCCTTATTGTCGGCAACCACCACGCCGAGACACTCATTCAGCCCATTCAGCAACGGCAGGGCAATAAAGGTGTTTGTGCCGAGCGAACGAGCAAGTCCTCGCAACTGACGATAAGAACGCTCACGCTCCTCTTCCTCCGCAACAGGCGTTTTTGCATCGAAAAGCACTCCCGCTTTGCGTCGGGCAACGGCTCCAATCGCTCCCTCTCCCTGCTTGACAGGGGTACGCCCAATGGCTTCGGGGTAGCCTCGAAGGGCGCGGGGAGTGAAAGTCGAGGAACGAAGACCGTCCCGAATAAAAAGGCAACACCGCGAAAATCCGACGATTGAACAGAGGTCATCTGCGATGCGTTCCAGAAGCGGGTCGCGCTCAATCGTTGAGATGAGTGAGCGAGAAAGGCTGGAAAGTTTCGTGAGTTCCGAGGCGCGACTTTCGAGGTCGGAGTAAAGGCGGACATTCGTAATCGCGAGGGCAGCCTGAGACGCAAACACGGAAAAAAGGCGGAGGTCTTCCGGGCTGAAATCGGTGGCGGGTTGGTGCCTTCGGATCGCAAGCACCCCTAGAACACCGCCCTCTCTGTCCTTCATCGGGACAAGCATAGAGCAGGCGATTTCAGAATGAGGCTCCACTTCGTCCCTTCGACTTTGGCGCATATCTCCCTTGAGAACGAGCGGCTGTTCCGTGTCCGAAACCTGTCTTGCGTAGCCGTCTCCAATCGGTTTTTCCTGCGTCAGAGCAATATCGGGCAAACCATGAGACGCCACGACGCGCAGTGCCTTTGTTTCAGCGTCTTGTAGCATCAAGGAGCAAGCCTGAGCGTCCATGAGGTGCGCCGTGCGCTCGACGATCATTTGCATCAGATGGGCGGTATCAATTTGATCTACCGCTTGCCCAATCTCATAGAGCGTGGCAAGTTCGCGGATTCTCAGGTGAGAACGATCTTCGGCTTCGGCGATTTGCCGTTGCATCTTTTCCAGTGCCAGCATCTGCCCCAGTTGGTGACTCAGAAAATGAGCGATCCGAGAGGGCAATTCTGTCGTGGTCGGTTGAATCAAAACCAGATTGGCAAGGGGGGCGGAAGCATGAGTGACACGAAGCCGAACCCGTTTCCAAAGCGAACTGTCCTCCACTGCCAGAAGGGTGGGCTGTCCAAACGGCAGACAACGCAGAGCGGGACCCTCCGTGATTTCCAGCATCATGGCACTGACTCCAAAGCCGCTTTCCAGAAGAGGAAAGATGCGTGTGAGCCAGTCGGCAGGGTTTGAGGTCGCTTCCGCAAGACGCAGAAGTTGCCCCATTGTTTCATAGATCAAGTTGTTTTCAGGGGGGTGAAGATCAGAGGGGAAGATTTGCTTATCATCAGGGGTCATGGTCTTCTCTTTCGTGGGTGGGCTTGAGATAATCAAGTAGAGAGAGGCGATAACAATTCAGTCACGAGTGAACGGGATATAGGAAGAGAAACGAATGGGAGACGCCGTTTGTGACAGCGAATCCGTGAGAGAAATAAAAGTCGGAGTGACAACGGTAGGAAATGACCATCCTTTATTTAGACTAATGCTATTGTAATTCCTGCGTCCGAAAATCAAATTTTAGAAGAAATTCGCTTTAACGCCGTCTCCGCCTCAAGCCGCAAGAAATCATTTTGTTTCTCCTTCTGCTCTTCTTTGAGTGAGAGAAGAGCGGACACCGCCCGTGCTTCGCCTGACTTACCCAAAGCCCGTGTTGCATAACCACGCACGTCCTCATCAAAATCGTGTTCCACTGCAAAAATCAGGGCGTCCACTGCGAGACTGATTGTGTCCCCACTCATCTCGCTCAAAGCATAAGCCGAGTACCACCGGGTTTTCTCGTCCGGGTCGCGCAGGGCTGTCATCAAGGCAGGGACTGCCTCTTTCCCGGCATCGCCCATTGCTCCGATTGCCCAGGCACTGCTCCACCGATTGTCCGCCTCCGCATCCCCTAAAAGTTCAATCAGAAGAGGAAGAGCCGCAACCGCCTCCTCTCCAAACCCGGCGACTGCCGTTGAAACCATACCGGGGTAATACATTTTATTGTCGCGCAGGGCTGCCAGAAAGTAGGGAAGAGTTGCGCTTGTCTCTCCGGTAATCTTCGTCAGTGCGAACTTTGCCCACAGCCGACTATTCGGGTCTTCATGCGTCAGCAAAGCCGATAATGCAGGAATGGCTTCTTTTGCGTCGCTACCCATAAGTGCCAGTTCACGCGCCACATTCCAGAGAAGAGAGGTCTGACCCTCCTTCAGTGACGCGATCAGGCTACGGAGGCGGCGAACATTCATCAGTCAGTTACCTCAGAAGGAGTTGAAAAAGTCTTTGCTCAGGGCGAAATCTGACGAGGCTAGTGTCCGATTTTTGTCCAATCCAGGGCGAAACGGGGCGCGGATTTCAGTCCTGCGGAAGACATACCAACTTTACTTTTTCAACATACTCTTACGAAAAGAGAGATTAAGCGTTAGTGATTAGGAAAAGTCAGAGCGAGAGGAAGTCCTCATCTCAACACTTTTCTCTATCCTTCAGGATCGAGTTTACGCAACAGGGCGGAAAGGCGATCCGGGCTATCCCTCAGCAACGACGCAAGTTGCTTGCCGGAAGACACCAGATACTCGAAATCGTTTTCACGCGCCTCGAACGCGGCACGGACGGAAGCGGCAATCAGTTCGTCGGAACCCGCCGTCGCGGTGAAGTTGAGCAGGGTACGCAAGTAGTCCGGCGTTTCCGTAATTGCAATAATCTCCTCGCGGGTGCAGTAGGAGACGAACGCATGAAGGCGAGCGGGCTTGGGAGGGAGGTACGGGCGAAAGCGTCCCTTTTGTGCAAAGCCAAGATGAAGTGCCGAAAACTCGGTGGAAAGTAGTTCCGGGAGTTGCGGGTGTTCTTTTGCAAGCGTATCCGCCAACATTCCAAAGGGAGAAGGATTGCGTCCGGGTTCCGCCGACAACGTTTCGGCATAACACACAACGGCGTAAATTGTGCCTTCGGCGTCACCTTCCGAAAGACGAGCGCGAACGGGAACAGCCTCTGCAAAGGGGTCTTCTTCCTCTTGCATCTCAGTTTGCGTTTCAGGCGAGGCTGAGGGCGAGACGAGCGTATGCGGCGTCTTTACGAACGCCCCGAAACGCGGAGGGTCATAAAGATACTTGTCCGGGCAGTGCGCCACAAACTCAATCGTGGTCGCCCGCACAATTTCGCCTACGATGTTGTCCGCAGGTGCGCTATACGGCATAAAAAAGCCTGTTTCTCCGCTCTCTCTGTTTGTCTTTCACTTAGATTCCCGACTCTCTCTTCGTTTGGCTTTTCGCCTGTCAATCTTATGCCACAGCCCATTACCGTCCGAGAAGTTCATGGAGTTTCGCCCCGATGTCCTTCTCGCGCATCATGGCTTCTCCCACCAAGACCGCCCCGACGCCTGCCGCCTCCAGAGTCTGAACATCCTGCCGCCGATTGATCCCGCTTTCACTCACATAGAGTTTCTCGGAGGTCGGTGGGAACGCTTTCACCAGTTCAAGCGTGGTTTCCAGTGTCGTACGAAAGGTGTGCAAATCACGGTTGTTGATGCCGATCAGGGCGGCTCCCGATGACAGAGCCATTTCCATTTCCGCTTTATCGTGGACTTCAACAAGTGCTGTCATTCCAAGTGAATTGGCGAGACTCCTGTAATCTCTTAATTGTATTTCGGTCAATGCAGCAACGATCAGCAGAATCGCATCAGCTCCCGAAGCGCGGCTCTCCAGAATTTGCCACTCATCCACCATAAAATCCTTGCGTAAAAGCGGGATCGAAACTGTATGCCGAATCTGCACCAGGTAGTCTAGTTTGCCCCCAAAGTACGGCTCATCGGTCAACACGGAAAGACAGGTTGCCCCGTTCTCCTCATACTCCCTTGCAATTTCAACAGGGTCGAAGTCCGCTCGAATAATGCCCTTCGAGGGAGACGCTTTTTTGACTTCGGCGATCATCCCAATTCCCTCCACACTTTTAAGAGCATTGAGAAACCCGCGTGTCGGAGCGGCGTCGGCGATCCGCGCCTTTAACTCACTCGCCTTGAGACGAGATTTGCGGAAATCCACTTCGGTTTTTGTTGTGGCTAAAATTTCGGAAAGGATGCTCATGATGTGTTTTCCGTCGAAGAGAGAGTGTCTTTTTCATTTGTCGCAAAAACGAGTTCGGCTAACTTCTCCCGTCCCGCCCCTGATTTTAAGGCGGCTCGTGCCATTTCGTAGCCTTCCGCGAGTGTGGCGGCGTGTCCGGTCAGGGTGAACGCCGCCCCTGCATTAACCGAAACCAGATCGAGACGCGCCGTGTCTTGCGGCAGTTTCTCAAGCCCGGAAAGCACACGCTCGACAACTTCTGCACTTTCTGAGAGGGTGTCGGTGGCTCTCAGATGATTTGGATCGGGGAGTTGCCACTCTTTTAATCCGAAATCGGCGGGGGTGAGAAGACGCTCCGTGACAACACCGTCCTTCAGTTCAGAGCAGTAAGTGATGCCAAATGTAAGAATTTCGTCGGCTCCCTGCGCGTGATGCACGACTAACGCTCTTTCGCAACCCAACTCCTTTAAGGCTCCCGCCGCGAGCGCACAAAGTCGCTTTTCGTAAACGCCCATGAGTTGCAGGTTTGCCCCGGCAGGATTGCTGAGGGGACCCATCAGATTAAAAATCGTTCGAAAGCCGAGTTCTTTGCGAACCGGGGCGATGTGCTTCATGCCGGGATGATGCGCCTGTGCAAACAGAAATCCGATGCCTACCCGGTCAATGATTTTGCCAATTCGTTCCGGCGAGAGCGCGAGATTGACGCCCAGGGCTTCGAGAACGTCGGCAGATCCACAGGTTCCGCTCATCGCCCGGTTGCCGTGCTTGGCAACGGCGATCCCCTGAGAGGCGAGAAGAAGTGCCACGCAAGTCGAAACATTGAACGTCTTAAAAGTGCTTCCGCCCGTCCCACAGGTGTCGAGAAGCGGAGTGCGCGACGTGACGACGGGAATCACGGAAGAGCGCATCGCACGGGCAAACGCGGCGACTTCCCACACGGTTTCGCCCTTCATGCGGAGAGAGGTAAGCAGGGCGGCACTCTGCACGGGGGTAAGCTCCCCTTGTAATAATGCCCTCGCAACTCGTTCCGCCGATTCGGGTTCGAGGTCAAATCGATCAACAAGATCGTGTATCCATCCGTAACTCTCGCTTTTGCTCATCCTCTTTAGTTTACCCTACAGCGAGGAGGAAGTGTGCGAGAAGAGGGTAGGGGAGCGAGCAAGATCAGGGAGCGGGGATAATCCTTCCCTGAATGTATCAAAAAGGAGAAAAGTTCATGTCTGTGCGCTTTTTTGTGCTGGGAGTTCTTTACGGAAAAGATGCTCATGGCTACGAAATCAAAGAGACTGCACGACTATGGGCACTTCCCCATTGGGCGGATATTCAGGAAGGCTCGATTTATCACGCACTGGGCAAACTGGAGACCGAGGAATTGATCATGCGGCATCGTGTGGAGCAATCGGACAACAATCGTCCCCGTCATCTCTATCGCATCACCGAAAAGGGCGAGAGAGTCTTTTTGCATTTTTTGCGTGAAACCTGCCGAACCGCACCCGTCGAAAAGCGCGACATTGACATTGCACTGGCATTTCTCGACTTTTTGCCTCCGCAGGAACGAGTATCGCTTTTGCAGGAGCGACATGACAAGCTGCACAGAACACGCGCCGAACTGATCGAGCGTCAACAAAACACGCACCATCTTTCCCCCAATCTTCACCCCTGGGTAGAAACCGGCGTACAGT
>JACMPS010000237.1 GCA_014377395.1 Chthonomonadaceae bacterium | reverse complement strand
TTTCAAGCACGTTACGCATAGTCTCTTTTGCTCTGATCTTTGTAGGTCAGGAGTATGGAGTTAATGTAAGTATGCCTTCATATTGCGTCTGAAAGACGCTTGGTCTTGTTGCCGGAAGTTTTCAACTTCCGGTGAGAAAATTGGATTTGTCCGCTTACGCCTTCTCTAGCAAATCCCGTCCGCGTTGTACCTGTCCAATTGCTTTGCCGAGAACGCCTTCCAGATTCGCCAGCACGTCACGGGCGTAATCGTCGGCTCCCCGCTTGACGGAGTGCGCTTCCTGATCGGCGCGATACAATTGCTCTTGCGCCTGAATCTGTGCCTCTTGCATAATCACGTTTTCCGTGACCAGTTCGGAGGCGCGTTGCTTCGCTTCCTCTACGAGTTGCAGGGCTTTCGCGTTTGCTTCAAAAACGAGTTTTTCGGCTTCGCGTTCGGCTTCACGCTTGAGTCGGTCGGCTTCGATCTGAGTGCTTTTCTTCATCGCATTCAGTTCGGTTTGTGTTGACTCGCGCAGTTTCACGGCGTCCTGCTTGCCTCGTTCCAGTTCGGAGACCGCCTGTCGGCGCGTGTCCTGAATGATCTGCTCGGCATGAGTGCGCGACTCTTCAACGATCCGCTCCGATTCGCGAGCGAGTTTCGAGGCTCGTTTCATTTCTTCGGGAAGATTGGCACGAATCTTCAAGATTGTCATGTGAAAGCGGTCTTCGTCGAAACGGAACATCATGCCCAGTTTCTTCGGAGCCTTATCAATCAGGTCTTCAAGTTCCGAAAGAAGGCGAAAAATATCCGCGCTTTCTTTGGGGGGAGCCACAAAACGGGGCGTATCTTCTCGTGCCCCCTCTTGCAACTCGATCATGGCTTCCGCTTTGCGCCCATTACTTGCCGGTTGCGAATTTTGCCCGTAGACGGGTTCCAACATAGTCCGGTACCAACCCTTCCACCGCTCCGCCGAGGCGGGCGATCTCCTTAACGATACTGGAACTGAGGTAGGAGTACTCCGCGCCCGTCATCAGAAAGACGGTTTCCACCTCAGCGTTAAGACGGCGATTCATTTGCGCCATCTGAAATTCGTACTCGAAATCGGAGACGGCTCGCAATCCTTTGACGATTGCGTTCGCCCCATGCGCCTGTGCAAACTCGACGAGCAACCCCTCGAAAGTTTCGATAGTGACATTGTGCCACGTCTTGCAGGCTTCCGTCAACAGGGCAATGCGCTCTTCAATCTCAAACAATGGCGTTTTCGTTGAATTACGCGCTACCGCCACCACCACCGTCTCGAAAAGAGCGGCGGCGCGTTCGATAATGTCGAGATGTCCGTTTGTCACCGGATCGAAACTGCCCGGTACAATCGCTTTTGCCACGACCCACCCCTCTCAACTACAAAGTCATCCACAGATTAACATACAAAATTCTAAGGTCAATCACAGATTTCAGGGATGTATCTCTCGATCCTGCCCACCAAGCCACGAGCGTATAATTACCGATCCGTGTTCCGTACTTGGCATTTTCGATGGACTGTCTGCCGTTAGACTGAAATAGATACCGCCGCCCGTTGGTTTTCCATCCTGCTCCCAGTATCCAAAAACAATTTTATCGGTAACCACTTCCTCCAGCATCTCGATAGCCTGCTCCATATAATCAGGGCTATGAGGTCGCGGGAAAAAAGTATCGAAATGCCGATGAACTCCTTTAATCCATGTCACGAGGACTTCTTTCGGGTAGGTCGTAATTTTTAATGGCTCGGATACATTCGGGTTGACGGGCGGCACATGGACATCAAGCCAGTAAGCAATATCGTCTGGTTCGCCTGTTACGCGGTATCCTGAATACTGCTTCCATTGCGGGAACCGTTTGAACAATTTCTTCGCGAACTGCTCAGAGTAGTATTCCAACTTGACTTGTGATTCGTCCCCGTTTTCCCTCTTCTCTTTTCTTCGCATTGTGTCTTTTAATCTGTGTTCATCGGTGTTAGTCTGTGGATCAACCGCATTTTTCTACGCTGTGCTGACCAACTCGAAACCGACTTCCGTTCTCTGCAGTTTGCGGCGGAGGGCGCGGTGTTCGGGTTTGCGAAGTTCCGGGTCTTCCTCAATGAGACGAAACGCGGCTTCACGAGTTTCGGTTAAAATATCAATGTCATGTAATACGTCTGCGAGAATCAGTTCCGGCATTCCGCTCTGCCTTGTCCCGAAAAATTCGCCGGGACCTCGCAAGCGCAAATCCTCTTCCGCTATCCGAAACCCGTCCTGCGTCTCCACCATGATGTCCATGCGGGCTTGTCCCTCTTCGCTTTTCGGCTCTGCGATCAGGATACAAAATGAGGCGTGTTCGCCGCGTCCCACACGTCCCCGCAATTGATGCAGCTGCGCGAGACCAAACCGTTCCGCGTTTTCAATAATGATCGCAGAGGCGTTCGGAACATCAATTCCCACTTCGATCACCGTTGTAGATACCAGTATGTCGAGTTCGTGCGCCTTAAATTGTCGCATGATCTCATCTTTTTCTTCGGATTTCATTTGCCCGTGAAGCAAACCCACCCGGTACTGCGGAAAGACGTTTTCGGCGATATGCTCTGCGAGTTGCGTGGCACTTTTCGCCTGGAGTTTTTCGCTCTCTTCAACAAGAGGACACACGACGTAAACCTGTCTTCCCTGCGCCAGAAGCCGATGCGCCGAAACGTAAACATCGTTGCGTTTCGCCTGAGTTTTCCAGTGCGTCGTGATTGCTTTTCTGCCGGGAGGAAGTTCGTTCAGCACGGACACATCGAGATCGCCGTAAAGCGTCATTGTCAATGTGCGCGGAATGGGGGTCGCTGTCATCACAAGGACATGAGGGCGCATCCCCTTTTTCGCAAGTGCCTGTCGTTGCAACACACCGAAACGATGCTGTTCATCAATCACCACCAACCCTAATTTTGCGAATTCTACACCCTCTTGAATCAGTGCATGAGTGCCAACGGCAAGCATGGACTGTCCGCCTAAAATGCGTTCGCGTACATCGCGTTTTTCCTTCGCTTTGAGGGAGCCAATCGCGAGTTCTACGGTTAGCCCGATAGGTTCAAGCAGTCGGCGTAAAACAATCGCGTGTTGTTGCGCGAGAATTTCGGTGGGAGCCATCAGAGCCGCCTGATAGCCGTTTTGCACTGCCATCAGCATGGCGGCAAGGGCTACCATCGTCTTTCCGCTACCTACGTCCCCTTGAATCAGGCGGTTCATGGCGCGTCCTGTGGAAAGGTCAGCGGCAATATCAGAAATGGCTCTTTGTTGTGCCCCGGTCAGGGTAAAAGGAACGATCTCGGCGATTTCGGCTTTGAGGTGTTCGAGGGAAACCTTCATCCGAATTCCGGCAGCGAGGTGCGAGTTTGCCCGTCTTCGCAGGGCGAGAAGGCATTGAAGCGTAAAAAACTCATCGAAAACGATGCGGCGGCGGGCTTCCTGCAGGTAGGCTTGCGATTCCGGAAAATGAATGTTGTGATAGGAGGTTTCAACGCCCAACATTCGATGCTCTAAGATGATCGAGGCAGGAAGCGTCTCTTCAAGCAGAGGCAAATACATCTGCAACACCGTGTCCATCATCCGCCGAAGACGCTTTTGCCCGACGCCTTCCGTCAATGGATAAACCGGCACAATGCGATCCATCGCAAGGGGGTCGCCGTCTTCGGAAACCTCTTCCCATTCCGGGGATTGCATCTCGAAACTAAACCCGGAGCGGCGTACCGTTCCAAATACGATAATCGGTTTCCGCAACTGAACCAACCGCGCAAAACTTTTTTCAAGGTAGGGCTGATTAAACCAGATCAGGCGAACTGCAGAGCCGTCGTCATCAAGCAAAACCTCGGTGATCGCCATTTTCGGGCGAGGGTACTTTGTTGTTGTCCCGATCACAAGCCCCTGGATCGAAGCCGTCTCGCCGGGAACCAGATCAGCGACATGCCGAAACCGGGTGCGATCTTCCCAACGTCGCGGGAAATAGCGGAGCAAGTCCCCTGCCGACTTCAAGCCGATTTTCGCAAGGGTAGCGGCAAGCGCAGGTCCGATGCCTTTCAGGAATTGAAGGTCGTCGTCGAGACTGAGGGTCGGCACTGAATTTTCGGGACGAGTAGAAATCATGGGCAGAGCCATTGTAACCGACTCGCTTCTGGATTGTCAACGTTCTTTTTCTTGCTTTTCAATCTAATTTCAATTTCGCTCGTGAACTAAAACAGAAGGTTGGCAAGAAAAGAGACGGCTACTGTTGCGCCGTCAACCCATACAGTATACCTCAGAGTCTTACGAATCCGGTAGGCTTTTGGAGGAAAGGGGCAAGAAGAAAGTGTTGAGTGTTAAGGGATTCCGGGGAATGAATTCCCCGGCTCTAAAAGCGAAGTTCACCTGCGTGGACTCAATGCAAAGGCAATCACCATCGGAGGCTACGTCTTTGTCCGCGATTGGATAAACTCGGAACGGTGAAGCCGCCCTCGGCGAATTTATTCCGCCGTCTCCGAATTAGTTAGAAGCAAATTTACTCCGCCGGATTCAGTTTGGCTCTCTATACGAAACAGTCAGAGGTTAAGCGGCTTTCAGAACTCTCTCTTCAATTTCGTATTCAGGGAAGACAACGGAGGGGTAGTGTTTCCGTGCGGCACAAAGAAAAGCCCTGGCCATTTCAGGATCGAACTGAGTTCCCGCTCCCTTTTCGATTTCCAGAATCGCGGAGGCAATTTCAAGCCCTTTCCGGTAAGGTCTGTCTGTTGTCATCGCACTGAAGGCGTCCGCAACCGCCATCAGCCTGCCGAGCCAGGGAGTTGCTTTTCCCGCAGTCGCGTCCGGGTAGCCTTTGCCGTCCCATCGCTCATGATGACTTCGTACCGCGTCCAACACGGACTCCATTCCCGGCACGGAGCCAACAATGAGAGCGCCCAATCGTGGATGACGCTTTAAGGTGTCGTATTCCTCGGCTGTCAGACGCCCCGGCTTACAGAGGATGTTGGCGGGAACTCCGATTTTGCCGACATCATGCAAAAGCCCACCCACACGAATACTTCGCAAGATTGCCCCTTCCGAAACAAATAATTCTTCTGCAATCCACAGGGCAAACTGCGTCACGTCCTCAGAGTGGCGGCGGGTATAGGCGTCTTTGTTGTCTACCGCCGTCACCATTGCGTCCAGCGTCTCAAATTCGGGATCGGCACGAAGTTCCTGTAAAATAAAGTGCATCGGACTTGAGGAACAGACCGCTTCTCCCTGCTGTTTCGCCTCACAAAGATTGCTGTCCGCCAGAGAGATCAGGTCGTGACGACTTTTGCAATCTTGTGGAAAACTGGAAATTCCACACGCAACGGAAACAGGAATCACACGGTCATCGTTCTCTTGATGAAATCCCATCGTTGCGGTACGTTTCTGCAATTTCTGAGCATATTCTTTCGCCTCTTCCGTAGAAATCCCCAGCAATACCGCCAGAAATTCATCGCCTCCGTAGCGTCCCACATAGGTGTCGGTCGGCAATATCTCTAATATTGCTTCCCCAATGCAACGTAAAATCAGGTCGCCCCTCTCGTGCCCGTAGGTATCGTTGAAAAGACGAAAATTTTCCAGATCGAACATCATGAGCGTGACGGGAACCCCGGCATGACCTGCCGTCTCAAAAGCGATCTCAAGGCGTTGCTGAATCGCACGATGATTGAAAAGCCCGGTTACGGCGTCACGATCCGCCGTTTCCAATTCCACTTGATTTCGGTAGACATTGGAGAGGGCACACCCCACCTCGGAAGCCATCGAGCCAAGCATCGTCGAATCTCCGGCGTCTTTGGAAGTCGCCGAAGATTGAATGACTCCGATCATACCGAGTCGTTCACCGTGCCACAGAAGAGGAATTCGCAGACAACTCTCTCCCTCGAAAGGAAGGGAGAACCACTCTTCCTCCCGCCCCAGTGCCACCTGCGAAAGCAGACGGACAAGATCGGGATTTTGCTCTAATCCCCTATGATGACAGAAAGTAGGTGCGTCGGGGTCGGAGGGAGCACAAAGCCAGAGAACCGTGGCGCAAGCCTCGAAAGAGGTTTTCGTGTGGGTCAAAGCGGCTTCGATTACCTCCTGAATGGAGGCGACATTGGCGAGGGCGCGTGTCAAATCGAGCAACCCTTCGAGTTGACCGGTGCGTTGCTGAACCCTTTTCTCCAATTTTTCGTTGAGTGCCACGACGGTTTGTGACAGTCGGCGGTTTTCCCACAGAGTGAAGACCTGCCGCAACATCACCAGAAGCATCAGCGAGAGGCAAACGTAGAGAATTCCCTCACTGATAACGCCTGTCCCGTTTCTCTCCTGAAAAAGAATGATTCCAATCGAAGCGACAAGGGCAAGATAGGGAAAGGCGAATCGCGCACCGGTCGAGAAACTTTTTAAAGGAAGTGGCTCTTGCGTTGTAACAAGAGGAGCACAATCCATCGAAACAGGTTGGAGTTTTGCGGAGACGCCGATCAACAGCCCACCCAGCATAAAGCCGCAATCGGTGAAATTTCCATAATTATAGTTGCTGTGCAATACAAGGAAGCAGTAGCAGAAATCAGAGAAAGTCCAGCACAGAATTCCCATTGCAAGTGGTGTCATGCCCGGTCGCCGTGTGCGGACAAGTGCCAGACCTCCGAGCAAACACAGTGCCACGAACAGGGCGAAGGTATCTCCGACAGGATAGGCAACCGAAACGCAACGGGCAAACAGAGAAATCCCGGATTGTTGCCACTGCCCTCTGATCAGGAAATACCAGACCAATGCCCCGATACTGCCTGTCGTGATCGCGCTGTCGAGCAGTAATCGGACGCGCCCGACACCCGTGATTCGGTCGGAAAGCAAGGCAACTCCCACAACAAAACAAGGGGCATACGCAAGCCACCAGAAATCCGCGAGACTTGGAAAGGAGACTTTCGTGCCATGTGGGGGCAAGAGCGCAACATAGCATAGGTTGCCCAGCGTGTAAGTCAGGCTTGCCCCTCCGAAAAAGAGCCATGCATTGCGGTGAAGAGAAAAGGTTTTTCCGATTTTGAGCGCGTGGCGAACACAGGCATAGACGGCGAAGAAGTGCGTCGCTCCGAAAAGCACAAGATAAACCAGGTCTCCGACGTTGCCCCAGGCTTGCCTTCGGTTCATTGCCAGAAAGTAAGCCCCGGCATAAAGCAGACTTAGGCAACTGATTTTTGCTGTTTTCTTATCAATTTTTGTGAATGGTTTGTTCAAGCAGACGATCACTTTTTTTAGAACCAATAACAGGAACACCCTGCCCCAAGCATTTCATTCTGGGTTTACCGTTTCATTATCGCCTGTTTCCAGGGAATGTTCAGGGAGGCTCGGAGAGTAATCCACAGATTAAAAGACAAAATGCGAAGAAGAGGAAAGAACACAACGAGATTGGTATCCTCTTCTTTGCGCCTTTGTGTCTTTGCGCGAGGTCGCCCCGTATTCATCTTTTTCTAATCCCTAACACCTATTACCTAACCTTCTGCGTAGGTGAAGATAAGATCGCGGGCGAAATCGAATTTGCCCTTGATTGCAGGTAAACTAAATAGGTGAGACACGTTTCCCACGTCCGCCCGAAACGCAAGAATTTTTAATGAGGAGAACCTACCATGCCGGAATTCACTCTTCCCGCTCTACCCTACGATGTCGCCGCGCTGGAGCCGCACATTGACGCGCAGACAATGACGATTCACCACGACAAGCACCATCAGACTTACGTGAACAACCTGAACGCCGCTCTCAAAGACCAGACTGCTTTTGACGGCAAAACCGTCGAGGAAATTGTTTCCAACCTCGACTCCGTGCCGGAAGCCGCCCGTACCGCTGTCCGCAACAATGGTGGCGGTCACGTCAACCACACCCTTTTCTGGGACATTCTCACACCTGGTGGCTCCAATACGCCGACGGGAGAACTCGCCGAAAAGATCAACTCGACGTTCGGCTCTTACGACGAACTCAAAAAGGCAATGAACGACGCAGGCACAAAACGTTTTGGCTCCGGTTGGGCATGGCTTGTCGCCGATGCAAGCGGAACCCTCTCCGTGATGTCTCTTCCAAATCAGGACAGTCCGCTTTCCGAAGGCAAAACGCCGCTTCTCGGCATTGACGTTTGGGAACACGCTTATTACCTGAAATACCAGAACAAGCGCCCTGACTACCTCGCCGCAATTTGGAATGTCATCAACTGGGACAAAGTTGCCGCTCGCTACTCCGCGAAATAACTCCGTTTCTCAAAACAAAAAACGGGGAAAGCCAAATGGCTTTCCCCGTTCTCAATCTTGTTTCTGAGCCTGTGAATGCCCGTTACTCTTTTTTTGCTGAAATGTCGTAGCACCAGAGCGAATTCAGTTCACGAATATAAAGGCGACCCTGAGAGACAACAGGATAAACCCAGGCTTTGGAGGCTCCACGATCCGGTGCGTTCGGTGGGGTGAAGCGTCCTTTTTCGGTGTAGGCTTTCGGAGTT
>JACMPS010000236.1 GCA_014377395.1 Chthonomonadaceae bacterium | reverse complement strand
TGGCTACTATGGCGTCTACGGGGCGGGTTCTACTACGGGAGTCTATGGAGTCAGTAGCGGCACAAACGGCGTCTACGGCCCAAGCACTGGAAGTGGTGGAAATGGAGTTCTGGGCGAGTGCAACAACGGCACTCAGGCTTATGGCGTCTGGGGTAAAAGTACGTCGGGGTACGCCGGGTACTTCAGTGGTAAGGTTAATGTCACTGGAGCCTTTACCAACACTTCCGACGCTCGCTACAAAAAGAACATCGCCACTTTTGAGAACGCGCTGGATGTGGTGATGAACCTACGCGGCGTTACCTACGACTGGCGGAAAACTGAGTTTGCGGCGATGAATTTCTCGGAGGGAAAACAAGTCGGGTTGATCGCGCAAGAAGTGGAGAAGGTTTTGCCGGAACTCGTCATCACGGACGGAAACGGCTACAAATCCGTTGCTTACGTCAATCTCATTCCCGTGCTTGTAGAAGCAATCAAAACGATGAAGTCCACTCACGAGGCTGAGATTCGAGTTCTCACAGAGGAGAATGCCTTGAAAGAAGCGCGTCTTGCCGAACTCGAAGCAAAGTATAAAGCACTTGCTGACGCGGTTTCGAAATTGCAGAAAAACCGTAAGTAGGCAGGAAAACATCTCAAATGGAATTAAGGGAGGCAAGCATAAATCTGCCTCCCCTTTTTGCAGTGCCAAAGGAGAATTCGCTCCCCCTCATTCGCAAAGCCTCTCTCCGCATTTCTCTGTGCCTCTGTGTCTCGAACGTAGTAGGTGGTCAATTCCGCTAAAGGGAGTGTTATAGACAATCTTTTGCAGGACGGAACAACCCCGAAAATAGCCCCCCGCTTGACAACCTCACGCTGAAAGAGTAACATGACGCCCGGAACACCTTTCCCTCTTACGAGAGTGATCAAAGAGTGAAAAGAGGCTGTTCTGACCCGAAGAGCGGCAAGACGGCGGCAAAGGAACCCCTTACGGAATGGCAAAATCGTTAATTATTGTAGAGTCCCCTGCAAAAACCAAAACACTGAAGAACTTTCTAGGCACCGATTTTGCTGTGGAAGCAAGCATGGGACACGTCCGAGACCTGCCGCAGAAAAAGATCGGGGTGGATGTCAAAAACGATTTTCAGCCTACCTATGTTCCGCTTGAAGACCGGGGCGATGTACTCAAAAAACTCATCTCCGCCGCCAAAGGCGTGAAGACGATTTACCTTGCCTCCGATCCTGACCGCGAAGGCGAAGCGATTGCGTGGCACCTCGCCGAAGCACTCGGCTTAAAAAACCCGATCCGAATCCAATTCAACGAAATCACCCGGCAAGCCGTCGAGCAAGCCATTGCCAACCCCCGCACCCTGAACATGGATCGCGTGAACGCGCAACAGGCACGGCGTGTGCTGGATCGCCTTATCGGGTACAAACTGTCGCCGATCCTGAACAAGAAAATTCAGAAAGGGACGAGTGCAGGGCGGGTGCAATCCGTTGCTGTGCGTCTTATTTGTGACCGTGAGCGTGAAATCAGAGCCTTCGTGCCGCAGGAATACTGGTCTCTTACCGCGACCCTCACGCCGCAAAAGCCCCTCAAGCGATTTCCCTTTACCGCAAAACTGATGACGGAGAACGGCGAAAAACTTGATCTCACTCTCTCTCCGCAAGAGCAGGAGGAGGAAAGTGAGCGGTTTCAGTCCGTCTTGAATAAAGCGACCGGAGAAACCGAGAGGGTGAGAATTCCGCGACGCTTTGCCGCGCTCCTGGACAACCTTGAAGGGGCGAATTATGCCATTCGTGAAGTCAAAAAACGAGAAACCCGCCGCAACTCCGCCCCACCCTTTATCACCTCCACGCTTCAGCAGGAAGCCGCCCGCAAACTCGGTTTCGGTAACAAGCGCACCATGTCGGTGGCTCAGAATTTGTACGAGGGCATTGATCTGGGGGCGGAAGGCAGTGTGGGTCTGATCACCTATATGCGTACCGACTCCGTGCGAATAGCGGACGAGGCGCAGGTGGAAGCCCGCAAATTCATCCTTGAAAGGTACGGGAAAGCGTATGTTCCGGCAACCGGAAAACAGTTTAAGTCGAAAGGCTCCGCGCAAGACGGTCACGAAGCGGTGCGCCCTACGTCCGCGTACCGGGAGCCGGACGCAATCAAGCAACACCTCAACCCCGATCAACTGAAACTTTATCGGCTTATCTGGCAACGGTTTGTCGCGTCGCAGATGACCCCCGCTGTCCTTGATGTGACGACCGCCGAGATTGACGCGCAAAAGCCAACCGCGAACTCTAATCGGTACGGCTTTCGGGCAAGCGGCTCGATCATGAAATTCGACGGATTTATGCGGGTTTATCAGGAGGGAAAAGACACCGAAGAGACAACCGACGAAGAACAGCCACCCCTTCCCGAACTCGAAGCGCAACAGCCGCTCGATTTAATCAATCTCGACTCGCGACAGCACTTTACGGAGCCGCCGCCGCGCTACACCGAGGCAACGATTGTCAAGTCGCTGGAAGAGCAAGGCATCGGGCGACCCTCGACGTATGCGGCGATCACGCAGACCATTCGGGATCGCAGTTATGTGGAATTGATTGACAAGCGTTTCTATCCTACCGAACTT
The DNA here is from genome assembly GCA_014377395.1 of Chthonomonadaceae bacterium. GTDB lineage: Bacteria > Armatimonadota > Chthonomonadetes > Chthonomonadales > Chthonomonadaceae > JACMPS01. Next base: position 6,887 of record JACMPS010000236.1, on the reverse strand, counting down.
GGATTTAAGGTAGTTGACTCGCTGGTAAAGCATTTCCCGACGGTTATGGACGTGAAGTTTACCGCCGACATGGAAACCCGCCTTGACAAAGTGGAAGACGGCTCCGAAAATTGGGTCAATCTTTTGCGGGGCTTTTATGATCCGTTTGCGGAAGCGGTCAGACTTGCTTCGACGGAAATGGAAGATCAGCGCCCTCAACCGATTGAGACCGACTATCTCTGCTCCGTCACCGCAAAGCCGATGCTTCTTCGGCAAGGACGGTTCGGGGAGTTTATGGGATGCAGTGGCTACCCGGAATGTAAGCGAATTCTGAACCTGAACCCGGACGGCTCTCCGATTGACGGGCGTGATTTCAAGTGCGGGCTGGTCTCGCCGGAAGAGGGAGGCTACGATGAAGTCGCCGCCAAAGACCCCCGCAATCGCTCCAATGCAACCGATCATATCTGCCCACTGGAAAAAGGGATTATGCTGGTGCGTCAAAGCAAACGCGGCAAATTCTTAGGGTGCAGTTCCTTTCCGCGTTGTCGCACGACGCTGAAACTTCAGGTGGACGAAGTGACGTTGCAGGACAATCAAGAGTTCGTTTGCACCTACACGGAAGCGGGAAAGCGAGGCGCGAAGAAAACCCCTGCCGCTACCACAAAAGCCGCCGCTACAAAAAAGGCACCTGCCCGCAAAGCCCCGGCAACCGCGACTCGTTCTCGTGTAAAAAAGGTGGTGTAGGGGGAAAGTGTCAAGTAGTGAGTGTTAAGTGTTGAGAAGGAGAGTGTCCCGTGCTTTTGCATTGGCATCCCTCACCGGATTTTGAGGGTGGGAGCGTAAATTGAGGAGAAAATTTTTATCTCAACACTTAACACTCACTACTTAACACTTCCTTTTAATTCCAGTTAATTCCAGGTATAATTTGACAACTCACAAGAAAAGTGCGTCACGAACCTTGTAATGTTGCGTACTCGTCTTAATAGTAGAGAGAAACTAGCCCCCTTTTTTGCGCGTCCCCCTGCGCAAACAAACTCTACCTACCCTGTCCGGGAGGAGGATCATTCCCATTATCGCTCGATACTTTCATCGGTGCAACGTTGCACCCTCTTTCAATCGCTTGAGTCATCTAGGTCGTTTTACGGCAGGTGCCGCCCTCATTGCACTTGTCTGCTTGACGGGTTGCGGCGGAGGCGGTTCCACCAAAACAACGACCCCAATCCCTGACAATCCTAACCCGACACCCGGCATTTCGGCGATTGCAGGACGTGTCACCGACATCGAAGGCGCACCTGTTGTCGGAGCAACCGTCTCTGTTAACGGACTTTCCGCGACAACAACGCAATTCGGAACCTACCGAATCGACGGCGTGACCGTGCCTTCCGGCGAGACCTCCGTGATTGTAGATATAAACGCCTCGAAGACGATTAACGGTGTGGCATGGTCAGGACAAAATTCCGCTGATGTGCAACGCGGTAACGCAACCACCAACAACATTCAACTCTTTATTTCTCCAACAGGTCAGCAGGGCGCGATCACCGGAACCGTGCGTAACAGTGACGGAAACCTCTTGAGCGGAGCCAGCGTTTATCTTTCGCAAGTCGTCTCTGCGGGAACAGACCCTGCCTTTACAAACCTCTCGGCGTCACTTCAAGTGACCGCGAACGACGGCACGTATCGCTTTCCAACATTGCCGCCTGGTTCCCGCTACAAATTGGTGGCACAATATCCGGGGCGCACCAACTCTGCCGTGAACGCCGTTACCGTAAGAACCGCGCAGACAACGACGCAAAGTTTCATCCTCTCGCGTCCGTCCTCTTCCGCCATTCTTCCGTCTCCCGATGCCTTTCAGATTATTTCGCTGACCTTCCCTGCGGAAGCCACTCGTGCCGCAAACTCAGGCGCTTCAAGTAGTTCAACACAGCAGAATAGGGGGAGCGAGGCATTACGTCACTGGATTCTGCAACAAAAAGGTTTGCTCAAAAAGAACACAGGCAACGAGAGCAAAGTCTTCACCCGCACCGTGTCGCGCTCTCGTGCCGCCGCCGACCTTCTGATCGAGAACGTGCTGTCGTGGCAATATCGTGAGTACAACAATCTGTATGGATACCGAATTTTGCGCTCTGTGGCGGTAGATAATAATTTCTTCAACTATGCGACGGTGCAAGACCCACTTGCAGAGCGGTTCACCGACACCGCCTCCGATCTTGAAGTGGGAGTGCGCTACTACTATAATCTTGTGCGGCTCGATACCGTGAATTTCCCTGCAAATGGAACCGAGGGCGAACTAACCGCCGACAACACATTGGTCACAATTCCTCTGGGTAAACTAAATCTCGTCGCGCCTGCCGAGGGAGCCACGACAACGAGCGTTCCGACCTTCAGTTGGAATGCAGTGGGGCGCGGTTTTACTTACCAAGTACTCGTTTACGACGTTTTTCCTGATCTTCAGTCGGATACGGACATAGACGGAGTAAGACCGATCTCAAAAGGACAGCGCAATGCCGGAGCCAACACCGGAGTGATTTCGCTTAATTATGGACAAACTGACGGGATGGCGGGAACTACCCCGCCTGCTCTTGTGAGTGGTCGCCGCTATTATTACGCGGTCATCGCACAGGACGAGTTCGGCAGTGCCTACTCCGTCAGTCCCATTCATTCATTTATTGTGCAGTAGGAGGAAAGGGAGTAGGTGTTAGGGAGTAGGGATTAGAAGTGTCCGTAGCCTACCCTCACCCCCAAGCCCCTCTCCCTTGTACCCTCGCAAGCGAGGAGGGAGAGGAGGGAGTCAAAGCAGAGGCAATCTCTTTCTCAACACTTAACACGCAACACTTTTTCGCACTCAATACTTTCCCTTTTACCAGGAGATACCCGGCAGTGAACCCGAACTCAATCAAACCTTCCCGTCGCCTTTTCCTTCTGTGCCTTGTACCGTTCGCACTTCTTGTGGGTGCGGCGAAAACCGAAGCACAAAACCCGTATCGCAACATCGTCAACCAGAAATTCCGCACTGTATCGAATGGGGTTCAGTCCGCCAACATCCTTGATGTGCGGGACGCAAAAAACACCGATGAGGTGCGAAAACTCGTATTGGCGCGTCTTTCCGCGAAAGCCGATGCGGAACGATCTTCCCTCACTCGTGAAATTGAATTTCTACGGCGGACAAAGCGAATCAAGCCCAATCAGCAACTCGATTTGTCGGAAGTCGTGATCACCAGACAAAACGGCAAATTGCAAGTTCCCGATAATGGCGAACGACACCGCGCTCCTGACTCGCAACTCACGTTTACCGTTGCGACCACAGGCGACGGAGCCTTTACCGTTCCTGCCGCCGCCGAAATTCAGGGCTTGATTGACCTGATCTATCCCTACTTGCGAGACAATGTTTACGGGCGTCCCGGTTGGAGCGGCAACATCGTTGTGCGGAACCTCGACCCGAATTTAGGGAAGGTGAGCGAAGTTCTCGGCTCGACCCTCGTGATTAACGGCAACAATGTCGAGATTTACTTTCCGACTTTCCGCGCTTACGAAACCCGGTTTCTGGCAATGGCGCAGGTGATTGCTCAAGCGTTTCATGCAAAGCAACGCATCGCCTACGACGCCTACGAATACGGAATGTCACGGGCGGCTGCCGTTGCAACGGCGCAGGGCTTGCGGAATCAATTGCCAAATGGGAATACCGTAGACCCTTCCAACGGCTTTTACTACACTCCCGCATATGATTTGCTCAATCAGCCCGCTCTTGCAAATAACACCTTCACGCCACCTACCAAAACGAATCAGCCTTTTATTGCTGCCAATTTGTCGGGAATGTTGATTCCGCGTTTGCAGATGTCTTCGACGGCATGGCTGAAATGTTACATCGAAAACCCAAACTTCTTCAAACTGTTTAACACGGGTTCAGCCGATGGACTTGGAACGGCGGGCTACTACGGTGCTTTCACCTCTAATGCAAACACCGCCAACGACGTGACCCAACTTCGTAACCTCGCAAAAGCGGCTGTTTCGACGGTTGAACTCGATCCCTTTGATCGGTGGTACGAAAAGCAGTATGTGCTGGACACGAGCGTAACGCCGGGCCCGAAAATCTATGTTTATGCTCAACCGACTTTTCCAGGAACCGGCACGAATGCACTTGCCGCCGGAGCCGCACTGTTCGGAATTTATTACCGAACCACGTTGACGGCGGACGGCAAAGGCGATGAAACCGATCTTTCCGGTCTTTCGCAAGTCGTCTATTGGGACAACACTTTCACGAATCGCTTGTTCCTGCCCTCCTATGAGGAACTGAATGTCACAAACGGATTTGGCTCGGTTTCGCCTGTTTTCGACAGTGTGGACACGCAACGCATTGCAATTGATGTTCCGCTCAACAACGAGTATCAGCGTATCTACTTCCCCGCGAAACAAACCGATACAACGACAGGTACGACAAGCGTGGTCAACGATTTCAGCGGGGTTGTGATCGGTGCGAACGACGGCAATGTTCGCGTGAGTTTCGAGGGCGGAACAGGTGATATTACCGCTCCGATCTTGCGTGGCTCTTTCGGCGCACCGGGGACGTCTCTCCCGACCGCTTTTAGTCGAACCCAGATTGTCTACACGCCTTCGAGCGGGGGCCCCCTAACCTTTCAGCGCAACGTTTTCGTGCGCCCCGACAACCTGACAACAGGCGTTTTCGGCGTGTCCTCGTTGTTCGTGCTTTCAGTTCCCGCCCCCGTTGTCTCTCTGTCGCACACTTTTCCAGCGGGTGCCTCGATGATCTCACTTCCCGTGAGACCGTTGCCGCAAGACCTCGCGCAAAGTCTCGGATTGAACCCGACCACCACCTTGCTGGCTCAATACCGACAGGATTTGCAGACACCGGACAAGTACCAACGCTACCCGCAACTGCCTTCCTATCAACCGGGCTATTCGCTGTGGGGAAGTTTCGCCGGTCCGCTTGCCGCCGCCAACATTCGAGGAACTCGCACGGACTCGGAGCAATACGTCACAATCTCCACTTTGTTTGGCTGGAACCAGATCGCAACGCCCTATGAGCAGAGCCTGAATGTCAACACCGATCTTCAGTTTCAGTATCTTGGTGGCGATGTCGTTCTGCTCAACGAGGCGATTTCTCGTGGGTGGGTCGCGGCTGGCGTGATCGGGTACACCCCACGCACCGGCTATCAGGACATTACGGGCAATGGCCTCGATCCTGTTTTCCCTGCAAATACTCTGGAAGCGTGGAAGGGTTACTGGCTTCGTGTACTGGTGACAGAAGGCTTGAACGTCTCCTATGCCAACCCGAACCCGGTGACTCGTGCCGCGAAGTCCCGACTGACGAATCCTACCAAAGCCGCCGTTCCTCCAATCGAAGCGAACTCTTGGCGTCTTGCGCTAACCCTTTCCGATGAGAGCGGTCAGAACTCGGTGGCGACGCTCGGACAGTCGGCGAAAGGCTCGGAGACGTTTACGCCCTCACTTCATGTGGCGGAGCCTCCTGCTCTCACACGCGGCGCGAATTTGCGGGTTCGTTTTCCGCATCCCGATTGGGATGGAGGCGGGGACTTCCTCACTGACATCCGCAAAACAGGAACGCGCTCAGTGTGGAATATTGTTGCCGATACTCCCGCCAGCGACATAACTTACACCCTGAAATGGGGCGGACTCTCCACCTTGCCACGCGGAAACCGACTGACGATCACCGACCTCGACAGCAATCTTTCGCAGGTGATGAACAACTCAAGCGGCATGACGTTTCGCTCTTCTCGCACTGCCACGACACGACGCTTCCAGATCGTTTCGGAACCGCGCAACGCTTCGCGCTTGCGAATTACAAACATCAATGCGAATGTACCGAACCTACCGGGACGAGCGGTCTCCAGCGTCACGATTGGCTTTGAGTTAAACGCCGTCGCCGAGACTTCGGTGGTGATTCGCTCTAACGGGCGAATCATTCGACGCTTAGGCGGGGGACGTGCCGCAACGACGGGCATCAATCAAATGGTGTGGGACGTGCGCGACGAACGGGGCGTGAGTGTTCCATCAGGCACCTATTTGATCGAAGTGACGGCTCGCTCTTCGGAAGGCGATCAAACCCGACAGGTGACGCCGCTTGTGCTGACTCGCTAACTGAATCCAGAAAGTCCGGGGAATTTATTCCCCGGCTACAAAAGCGCAAAGTCCACCTACGTGGACTCTCGAAATGCAGACTCAAACTTTATAATCATCCGTGTTTTCTCAGGAATGGAAGCGATGAACTTACTTAAATACACACGACAATTGACCCGTGCCGCCCTTGCAACCCTTGCTATCGGCGTCTCCGCTTTCGCGCTCACCGGGTGCGGCGGGGGAAGCAGTGGCGGTAATCCCAATCCCAATCCTAACCCGACAGGAACCTCGATCAAAGGCAAAGTTTTGCTTGTCTCCACGGGTTCGCCTGTGGGGACAACTCCGGCAACTGCCGCAACGGTCTCAAGCGGACGTACCACCGCAACGGCTTCCACGACAGACGGCAGTTTTACGCTCTCGAACGTTGATCCAGCAATTACAACCCTCACGATTGTAGCACAGGACGGCACGACCAACTTAGGGCGTGTCATCCCCGTGAGTGTCACGGCAAACAAAGTGAATGATCTTGGCGTGATTTATGTGTCGGCGGACGGCTACACAGCGAATGTCACCGGGCAAGTTACCACCGTGACTTCGACGGGAACCGTGGGTGTGGGCAACGCAAAAGTTACGATAGCAGGAGCTTCCACGACGACGAACACCAGTGGACAGTTTACGCTCAGTGGGCTTCCGGTTGGGGTGGGGAACGTTCCTGGCTCTCTTGTGGGCAGTGTCGAGGCATTGGGCTTCGAGACGCTTCAGGTCACTGCCGAAACAATCCGCTTCCCTCTGATTGCAGGAAACAATACGCTCTC
>JACMPS010000235.1 GCA_014377395.1 Chthonomonadaceae bacterium | reverse complement strand
TTGAAGTGGGGTTAGAAACTTTGCTTTCTCTGGAAAATAGCGACTTGCAACCTCCTAACCTCTCTCTTCCGTAAGGGAGAGAGACCGGATTGACGCATTAACTTCCCTCTCCCGCTTTTTGGGGAGGGTGATCGAACAAGATTAGGGTGGGGGCTAGAGACGGAAACCCTCAACCCCCTCCTAACCTTCCCCGTGCATGCAGGGGGAGAGACCGGATTGATGCACTCTCGGCTTCACCTGAGCATACGGGGAGAAGACAGACACAATGCTCTCACCTTCTCACTTTTCGGAACCCCCGCCGCCCGTCTAACGTTGTGCTTCAATAACTTTTAATCCTGAAATTTAATTTACAAAGCGAACTGACGCGCTCGATCATGAACCCTTTTCTACAATTGGATCGTAATCTGTTTATTCTGATCAATGAACGGTGGCACAACGCGCTCTTCGATTGGCTAGTGCCGCCTTTGAGTGACCTACAACATTTTCCGCTTTTCTGGGCTGTTTTTGTGTTGCCACTCGTTCTCTTTTTCGGGCTTAAATCGTCGCGCAACCGCCGAATCATTCTCCTTTTCGCGGTGCTGATTCCGGGAACGAACTTCCTTTCGTCAGGCGTTGTCAAGCGAATGTTCTGGCGTCCGCGTCCCTGTGCCTCCGTGCAGACTATTTCCGGCACCTACGAAAAAGTGATCCCGGACGAACGTTTCTTGCCGACCGTCACCGATCCGCTTTCCTCTTCGTTTCCCTCTTCGCACTCGGCGACCTGGGCGGCAATCGCGGCATTTCCGCTCACCATTGCAAAAAAGAGACGGCGTTATCTGTGGTTGCTTTTGCTGGCTCCGTTGCTTGTAGGCTACTCACGCATCTACGTAGGGGTGCATTATCCGGGCGATGTGCTGACTGGGTGGCTTCTGGGCGCATTGATCGGAGTCGGAGTCGGTTTTCTGGCACGCCCATTTCTACCTGAAAAGGACATTTCAATCCCCGAAAAGCAAGAAAATCTCCTCTAAATTAATTGTTTGTGAAATTTTCCACAAACAGGAGGAATTATTCACCATTATGGGGAACATTGCGAAGAGTTGCATCGTTTGACTGTATAGAACTAAACAATTGCAACCGATGATTAAGAGGATGCCTCCACCTTTCCGATCCATAGAAGCGTGAGACGGCGTTGATTGCGAGAAAAAGAGATGACCCGAGTTTCCCCGAAACCTATTATTGGAAAAGCGATCCAAACCTGGAAAGTTGCGCCCTCAATGACTTACGCCCTTGTGCGTGATCTCGAAGGTACTTTATGGATTGTCGAATCCTGCCCGGTTGGAACCCAATTCTGGACACTGGAGCAGGCGGAAAACCTTGCTTCCGGCAAGCGTTCACGAATGGCACTGCGTGAAGCCATTGTTCAAGGCAATCTGATTTTGCGCGAACAGAGCGCAAAGCGTCTTGTTGAGGGCACTCCCGCCCGTGATAACGCCCATATTTTTGCTCCGGCAAGCGCACCGAAAAGTATTCGCCGCGCCTCAGGCGCACGCGCCCTTCACACCGGAAAATCGCTTGTGAGAGCATAATCCTTATTTGTAATCTTTACTACCGTTTTTTAAGAAATCAAATAAGACGGCAAGACGATTCTATGCGCCCTTTTCATGCACTTTGTGTGAGGGGGCGCATTTGTTTTCACAGAAACTTGACAAACCGTGCTAACGTCTCTATAATGGGAAGAGAGCAATCGCAAAACGTGAGATTCGTTTGCAACGTGTGACGTGAGGAGAGGATGGGGCAATGCCTCCGCTGGACATCAGAAAAATTCGGATTTTAGAAGCGGTCGTGACGGATTATGTGAGTACCGCTAAGCCCGTTGGCTCGGAACGGCTTCTGGGAGCCTATCAGATGGGGTGCAAGTCGGCGACAATCCGCAACGAAATGGCGGAAATGTCGGAGATGGGCTATCTGATCCAACCTCATACCTCCGCAGGCAGAATTCCAACGGATCGCGGCTATCGCTACTATGTGGACGAACTGATGAACCCCGGCGGACTTTCGACGCAGGAATCAAAAAGTGCGAACGAAAGCTACCGCCGTCAACTCCGCGAATTGGAAGCGGTTGTCATTCACACCTGTCGCCTGCTTTCGCGGATCACGTCTTACCCCTCGCTCGCCACCGATCCACTTGTGCAAACAAACACGGTTCAGCGCGTCGTCCTGTCGCGTGCAACCGCCCACAAAATTTTAATGGTGATGCTTTTTTCTTCCGGTCATGTGGAGCATCGCATCCTCGACTATGATGCGAAGGAAAGAGAACTTCCCTCCGAAAGCGAATTGTTGGCTTTGTCGAATTATGTTACCGAGCGTGTTACGGAGACCGCTTTAACCTCTCTTTCAGCACGGCTTTCCGGGTGGAACATTTTACCGGAATTCAGTAGTTACGCTCCGATTATCGCGCTTTCCTGTGCCGAACTCAAACGAGTTGCCGCGCTCTTTTCCGAGCGGAAAATCTTTTTCGAGGGCGTCAACCAGATGCTTCGTCAGCATGAATTTCAGGATGTCACCCGATTGGAAGGAATTCTTGCCGCACTGGACGAACCGGGGGCGTTGCTGGCGATGCTTCATCGGATGACGTTGCCACAAGTCGCCGTCTTCATCGGAACGGAAAATCGTCACCCCGCGATGCAGGAATGTAGCCTTGTCGCTTCCTGGTATTATATTGGCAATAAGCCTGCCGGGTGTCTCGGTGTCGTGGGCCCCACCCGCATGAACTATAATCGTGCGACGGCGGCGGTAGACTTAATGGCACAAAATCTCTCTCATGCCCTGACCGCCCTCAGTCTGACCTGAAAGAGTATCAAACGTTTTGGAACAATTCTCCGTATCAGAGCAAAAACTGCGCCGCAGGGTGCGGTTTTTGTTTTTCTTCTTTTTCCGGTTTTTTCTTTTTGTTTCGAGTATCAGCCTGACCTCTTCTCTATCACTTGTTATTTGCTCAGGAGACCACACCGATGCCGATTTTTACTTTATTGCCTTCTCAGACCGATGCCCTGCTCGACTCCGTCGAGGCGTTTGACGCTTATCTCACGACGGTACACGAGAGACGGGCGGTCTTTCTTCTGCAAAAAGAGGAACGTTGTCGGTTGCAAAATGCGATTGAGCGGTTAGAGGAAGAGCATTGCCTTACCTGCGAAGTCGGATATGTGGCACTTGCCGGGGAGTTGCAGACGGTGCTTACAGAGGTGCGTCGTCGTCTGGAAAGTCTCGATGCCGGGATAATCAAGACGGAAGTTTTGTCTTCTACCGAAACTATTCTCCCTTCGATTACCCTTCCTCTTGAGTCGGAACCTTTCGCCGTTGTTGCGGTACGTCTTCCCAAAGTCGAAACGCTGGAGCCACCGAGCGTAAAGCCGATTACTGTCAACAACTTTGATGAGAAATTTGATGCAAAAGTTTTGCCGTCACCTTCTGTCTCTCTTCCCGTTTTAACTGAGGCTGTTACGCTAAAGGCAACCCCGACTGCCCCTGAACCCGACGTACTCGAAATCGAAAAGCAAGCCCTGATCTCACGCTTTCAGGAAAATCTAAGCGTTCTGAAAAGCACAAACCGTGCTTTTCTGGAGGGTGAGTTTTATCGTGAGGACGGGAATTTGGTGCGAGGCATGGCGTTTGGAGTGAGACAACGACTCTGTCAGTTGGAATCATTACGGTGCGAGATCAAAACGCACAAATTGAATGACCACTTTAAGAAAGAACTCGAAGTCGCTGAAAATCAACTGCTCACGCCCTGGTTTTCCGTTCACTCAAGTCAACTGAACGTCGAACTTTTTCGAGATCGTTACACCTCCGACTTTGTTCCGATGACTGCCGACGACTGGAACTGGTTGGCGGAGGCATACGGCTGGGTTCAGAAGGCGCAGGAGGCGTGGGAATGGCTTATTGCTCATGACGCAAACCTCTCCAACAACGCAATTTGCACCCTGATGGAGCAAATCGCCGCCACTCAACAAATCCTTTACCGCCGACTTGTGGAACTGGACGGCAACGACAAACTGCAGGTTTCCTTTTACCACGACATCAAGTCGTTTGCAGAGCATCGGGGATTTTTCCTCTACCTGCTTTTGCCGGATAAGACGATTGAAAACCTGCTGTCCCATACCGCTTCGCTTGATGAAGAGTGGTACCATCTGAGCCGCCATGTCGAGCAAGAAGCGCAATCTCGCGCCCGCACTACGCTCCACAAAACCTGTATCGAGGAGGTGACGAAAGCACTCAATGCCGATGTGCCTCTGGACAATAACGTACAATTGACCGAAGCGCTCAAGCATTGCCTCGAAGCAGGAGTTCCGCCAAGCAACCTTGAAATTCATAAACTGCTGATCGAGCATGGGGCGGGTGAGGAGCATTTGACGGAGTTTCCACTCCTACGAGCGTCGTTCCAGAAAGCACCCCTAACGAAAGAGCGTGCAGGAAGAAAGAGCGTAAAAACACCCTTTGTAAAAGAGGTGGAAGACGAAAATGAAATCATTGATGCGGAGACGGAAGCCTATCGTAAGGCTCTGTTGCCCTACGTGAAAGGATTGCGAATCGCTATTCTGGGCGGGGTTGCCCGACAGCGCACCTGCACTCAACTCAAGTCGCTACTCGATCTCTCCGATTGTGTCTGGCTTCCCGTCGAAAAAGGAAAGAACGCACTACGCCACCGCACCGAAATCGAGAAATCCGACTTTATCTTCCTGCTCAAAAATCTTGCGTCCCATGAAATGATCATCAAAGCACGGGAATGGGCAAAAGACACCGGAAAGCAAACCGTGTTCGTTCCGGCAGGGAATGGCGTCAAACAACTGGTTCACCAACTGCATTGCTTTCTCCACGCAGAGGCATAGTGACGCTGAGGGAAGGAGTTTTCACGTAGAAACAGAAAACTCTACTGCGTTTTCATCGAGAGGAATTGTCATTTATGTTCCGGTTTTTGTTTGTCTTTTGTGCGGTTGCCTGTGCTTCACTTTGTACGGATTTGACGGTGACTCCGGCATTTGCACAAACTTCGCCGTTTGCGTTTCCCCCTTCCGCCAACGCGGAGGAAGCCATTCGTCTTGCCTTCTACGATTACGACAAAAATCTGCCCCTGAAAACTCTGGAACAGAAGTTGCCTGACGCCAACGAGCGACGCACTCGAACGCTTGTCGGCTACGACAGCGTTCACGATCAGCGTGTTTCCGCCATTATTGCCGTCCCCAAAGGGTTTACTGCCCCTTACCCGGCTGTGATTCTCGTGCATGGCTCCGGAGGAAACAAAGACACATCGTACATCGGTTGGATCAGCGAAATGTTGCTCAAGCAGGGCTTTCTCACGATCTCGATTGACACGCAGTATCACGGAGACCGCGCCCGACCAGGGCGAAGCGGTGAAATCCATATGCCTGATTCGTTCACGATGCGGGACGGGTGGGTTCAGAGCGTGGTGGATTTGCGTCGCACGGTGGACTATCTGGAATCGCGACCCGATGTGGACAAACGGAAGATCGGATACATGGGGTTCAGCCAGGGCGGAATGCTCGGTGCGGTATTCGGGGGGGTCGAAAGCCGGGTGAATGCGTTTTGTCTTGCGGTTCCGGGCGGGGGCTTTATTGATCTGGTGAATCACATAGATCAATACCCGGTCTTAAAGGCGCACTGGCCCATCGAACGCACCCCGGAAGTGATGAAGCGTGTCGTAGAAATCTCCAATATCACTGACCCGATTCATTTTGTAGGACGTATTGTGCCTCGCCCTCTTATGGTGATCGTCGCGAAGCACGACGAGATTATTCCGCCTGAAGCCTCCGCCGCCCTTGTCAAAGCCTCCGGTGTGAAGGAAGAAAATATCAAGCGATGGGAGTCGGGTCATATCCTGAACCCCAACGCCTTTTTCGATGTGATGCGCTTTTTCGTGCAAACTTTCGGCAAAACACAGACCTCTACTAAATAGAGGTCTGTGCTCGCGTTGGCATTTTGCTTTGCTTTCACTTTTTTTTGCGGCTACTTCGGGGTGAATGAGGTGCCACAGCCACAGCCACGAGCAGCGTTTGGATTGCTCCA
>JACMPS010000234.1 GCA_014377395.1 Chthonomonadaceae bacterium | reverse complement strand
GGGGGAAAGAGGAGCAAAACCGTCGCATGGGACTTTTAGTGGATGGGCTGATTATCATCGCTTATTTCGTGGCTATCACGATCATCGGGTTGACACGGGGTCGTCAGGAGAAAAGCCTCAACGACTTTGCTCTGGGCGGGCGTCGGGTTCCCTGGTGGGTGGTGATGGCGTCCATTATTGCCGCCGAAACTAGTGCCGCCACGTTTCTGGGCGCACCCGGTGAGGGCTACGAAAAGCGAAGTCTTGCCTATGTCCAACTTGTTTTCGGACTCATTTTAGGAAGGTTTGTGGTGGGACAGTTTTTCCTCAAACCCTACTATACTTACCGGGTTTACACCGTTTACGATTATCTGGAAATCCGGTTCGGCAAAGGTACGAAAGCCTATGTCTCCCGACTTTTTCTGGTGATGCGAACCCTTGCTTCCGGCACACGCCTGTTCGTTCCTTCGCTTGTCATGGTGCTGGCATGGCGTCTTTTTACCGGGGGCGGAGAGGCAAACGGCTCGGTTCGGTTCAGTCAAACTTCGGTTGACACGGTGTTCCCCTATCTCGTTGCGATTATTTTGCTCACGCTGGCAACCGCCCTCTACACGGTGAAAGGCGGCATCAAAGCCGTTCTCTGGACAGACGTGATTCAGGCAATTCTGATGTTTGGCTCTGCGCTGATTGCAATTGCGACTTTGCTGATTCACGTTGGGGGTTGGAGCGGCGTGATTTCTGCCGTCCCGGAAATGACCCGGCTGGAAGGCTATTTTCTGCACGGCTTTGAACCTGCGCGGGTGGCACTCTGGCAAAGAGAAAACGGGGTTGCCTCAATGGGGATCGGCAGTTATCTGCGCCTGATTCTAGAGAGTGACTACACGATTTTTTCCGCTTTGATTGGCGCGGGAATGCTGAATATGGCGGCATTCGGCACGGATCAAGACATGGTACAACGGATGCTCACTGCCGAAACTTACCAGAAAGCCCGCCGCAGTTTGATGACCGCCGCCGTGATGGACTTACCGATTGCCGCCTCCTTCACCTTTATCGGAATTTTGCTTTACGCTTATTACCTCCACAATCCCGCCTTCAAGCCTACCGCCAACTCCGATGTTTTCGGCTCTTACATTCTGAACGTCATGCCGTCCGGGATTAGAGGATTGGTGCTGGCGGGAGTGATGGCAACGGCAATGGGTTCCCTTTCCGCCGCCCTTAACGCGCTTGCCACTTCCGCCACAAATGATCTGTATTTGCCTCATGTTCGAGACCGGGAGCCGGAACATTATGTCGCAGTTGCCCGTCTTTTCACTGCCCTCTTTGCGGTATTGATGGTCTTGATCGCAGGTGGGTTTGCCTGGGCGAAAGTCCACAACCCGGATTTGCGAATCATTCCGGTTGTGCTGGGAATCGCCGGGTTTATTCTGGGTCCGATGCTGGGCGTATTTCTGATCGGAATGTTCACCCGAAACCGGGGATCGGACAAGGGCAACGCCCTTGCGATCACGGTAGGGCTTTGCGTCACTACTCTGCTCGGCGGAAACGGCAAATTCTGGACTTTTCTCCTGTTGCCGAAAGTCTCTTTTATCTGGTTTGCTCTGATTGGTGCAACCGTTGTGGTAGCAATTGGCTTACTATTTCGGACGCCCCCGGAAGCACTGGAAACGGCACGGCGCACCGAAGAGGAAGCGGCGCGTAACGGAGGAGACTTACCTGTCTCGCTTCGGTAGAGACATAGGGGTTAGGAAAACACAAATACAGAGAAAAGTGTTGAGTGTTCAGTGCTGAGAAGGAAGTGGTAGAGTGCTTTTGCATTGGCTCCCTTCTCTCGGCTTTTTTGGGAGCCCTCATTGGACAAGAGAGAGGTGGAGGGCAAAAAAAATCTTCACCTCAACACTTAACACTTTCTTCTTGTGCGGCAAAAGGAGTTCTCAATGGAATACAGAATGTTGGGCAAGTCGGGGTTGAAAGTCCCGGTATTGAGTTTTGGCACTGGGACGTTCGGGGGCAAGGGCGAATTCTTCAAGGCGTGGGGCGAAACGGAAGTTGAAGAGGCAACGCGCCTTGTGGATGTCTGTCTCGATGCGGGGCTTTCGATGTTCGACACGGCGGATGTTTATTCGGGCGGGGTCGCTGAAGAGATTCTCGGTCAGGCAATCAAGGGGCGGCGTGACAAAGTGATTATTTCCACCAAAGGCACATTTCGTTCCGGTGCAGGGATCAACGAGGTGGGTTCGTCACGCGCTCACCTCATCGAAGCGGTTGAGGGCAGTCTGCGGCGGCTCGGCACAGACTATATTGATCTTTATCAGTTGCACGGTTTTGACGCGATGACGCCTGTAGAAGAGGTACTGAGTACGCTGAATGATCTTGTTCGCGCTGGAAAGATTCGTTACATCGGTTGCTCTAACTTTTCCGGGTGGCACCTGATGAAGTCGCTCTCCGCTTCGGAGAAGTACGGGTGGTCGCGTTATGTGGCGCATCAGGCTTATTATTCGCTGATTGGGCGAGATTACGAGTGGGAATTGATGCCTCTGGGAGTGGACCAGGGTGTGGGAGCCGTTATCTGGAGTCCGCTTGGTTGGGGGCGACTGACCGGAAAAATCAAGCGTGGCGCACCGATCCCGGAAAATAGTCGCTTGCGCTCGAAAATAGTAACGGATTCGGGTCCGCCGATCTCCGATGAATACGTGTACCGAGTGGTTGACGTGCTGGAAGAGGTCGCAAACGAGACGGAGAAAACCGTTCCACAAATTGCGCTGAACTGGTTGCTTCAACGCCCTACGGTGGCAAACATCATCATTGGAGCCAGAAACGAGGAACAGTTGCGACAGAACTTGGGTGCGGTCGGTTGGAACCT
>JACMPS010000233.1 GCA_014377395.1 Chthonomonadaceae bacterium | reverse complement strand
TCTTCCCGACTTTCGAGAACATCGTTCGCCCCCGGTATCCTGACCGAAGCCGAGACCCCCTCCGACAAAAGCAACACCTCCGGCGTCTCGACTTCTTCAGGACAGGTCTCCAGCAGAACGCCCTTCTCTGTTTCGCCCTCCGTTTTGTCTTCGCTCATTTGCAGTCTTCCCTTCTCCCCTTTTGGCATCGCTTTTAGAACCGGGTTCCGTTTTCTTCCTGTTCGCCCCTAAGTCAGTTTCCTCTTTTCAGCATACCCCACTTTCGGTCGGGTAACCACACATAAAAGGGGTTATGAATGGCTTAAACTTGGGGGAGGAGGGGTGTCATCTTCAACGATGAGTGTCACTGTCACTGAAATCTTCACCCGTCTTTGTCCCCCTCTAGTTAGGTCATGCCTATGACCTAACTCTCTTACGGCTTCCACGACTTAACGGGTCACGGTCTTTATCTCATTGATTTTCCAGCACCCTCACCATCTGTGTCAGTAGTCGGTGCAAAGAGTGAAAATCGCCACCCATTATTCGAACCATCGCCGCTAAAACTTCATCCTCAAAATTCTGGACAGGTAGCGTTGCTTCGGACGGCTTCCACGATTGCAACAGTTGTCGGACTTCCTCGGCATTGAGTGGATGGAACTCATGCACAAAGCCCAAACGAGAATACAGTTGGGAATACTGCGCGGGCGACCTTTCTATTCCTGGCATTCCAATTAGCACCACTCCTATTTCGCCTCTATGCAAGAATGGCGCGTATTTGCTCCAAGCCCGTCACCTTTAGCCTGTCTGCTTCATCTATGATCAGTAGCTGAACAGGATCGGGTCTCTGCTTTTACCGTCGGTGAACTCATCCGCGATTTTGGCGAACGTGGGTTCGGTACGTGGCAGTTCTTCGGGACGACCTGTGAACCAATTGTGCCGGGGGCAACTCCGGGGGCTTCACCTTTCGGGAAGTGCTTTGTACAGGATCATCGCTGTCGGGCAAAGGCTCAAAGAAACTACGTCAAATAGCGGCACAAAAACACCACTTTTCGCCACAAGTAACGATTTATCGCTGACGCTTGACAAAAATCATCAAATTCGGTATATTCTCTCCATACCGAATAGTCGGTAATGTACCCGTTCCAGAAAGGGAGGTATTACTGAAAGGTTGGTTCTTCTGAAAGTCAAGAAGGTTGAGAGTTCAGTAGTAGATTTCGCACAATGAAAGTATATAACGATAAGAACTATGCAACCGTTAACGAGGTCGCATCGACCTTAGGTGTTGGGGACAAAACAGTTAGAAATCGAATTAAGACTGGGGCGATGCCTCCTCCGTCAGAATACGATGATGCTGCAAACAGAAGCTATTTCTCATCAGAGTATATCGTTGAGCAGGTCTCGGACAAAGTAAGGCATCAGGCAGAAGCCCATCGGCAAAGCTTTTTAGACAAAGTTGTAGGTCGAGTGAAAGGTTCCTTATCCTTAGACGGAGATTTCAAAACAGCAATTTTGACAGGGTTGCAGTCGTGCTTTCCTGAGGCTTCCATACTTTAAATCGAGTCTCGCATAATACTTTCTACGTCGAGGTACTCGATTGCCTAGCAAATCTCTCGCTGATTTTGTTGATGTTTGGAAGAATACTGTCCGAACCCATCAATATTATGAGGCACTGACCCTAATTAATAAAGTACATAACGTTGATAATCTTGGCAACGAGAAAATTATGGCGACAGGCCACTTAGATCTTATCCAAGAAGGGATGCAGGGTGTTTGCATTCCTGATCCTAGAACAGGCATGATTAGAATCATCTGCATATCAGAATATGCCAGTACGCCATTGCTAACAATCATACATGAATTTGGTCATTGCGTAGAGAGCGCCATTAAAAGGACACTCTCAATTGAGGATGATGGTCGCGTTGACCAAGCCTATCGAACAATTGATGAACGTTTGAAAGAGACAGACGAATATAAATCTCTTTCAAGCAAGAAGTGGGGCTGTGAAATTACCCTCAGCTTCTTTCAGTCGAAGAATAGCCTAATACGAGAGGAAGAGGAAAGGTTGCAACGAGAGTTACAGTATTTGGACTACCTTTGTAGCCCAGGAGAGTTATTCGCTCGTTCCTACTGCCAGTACATTATCTCGAGGGCGAATAGACCCGATTTGCTGGACAGTCTTTTGTTTGATGTAGATGGTGAACAAAGTAATCGTCAATGGAATCAATCCGTGTTCGAGGATATTGACAGAGGGATTTCGTCTTTGTACGATAATCTCTTTATTTCGCTGGGATGGGCAAAATGATAGAACAAAAAAAAATTGATGACACTCAGCTATGTGAAGAGATCGTCAAACAGTATCAATTTCTCACGAAAGAACAGGGATTGACTGATACGCAAATTAGCGAACGGGCATGGAACGCACTAAGCACTTACACAAAGCCAGACGTTGTCGATCTTGACCAAGAAGCCTTCGATCAATTATTGGGGAAACTTCTCGCAGAGAAACATTCATCTGAGCGTTAGCTATTGTCCCATCAATTACCTCTCGAAGGCATTTGATGTGATGTTTGTATAGCGGTTCACTTGTCTTTCACTCGTTAAAGAACAATCACTGAAGCGAACCTGAGTCGTATCACTTCGTCATTTGACTATCCGGTGTAACGGGCATTTGGTGTATGCGTCCCTAAAATAAAGGATTGGCTCTTTGGAGTGCCCTTTCACCGCAATGACGCTCGTTCATACTCCCCTTGTGTGAGTTTAATCGCGCACCATGACCGAAGAAACCACCTTTGCCGTTTCGATCTCCCGAACACTACCACTCTCAAGCAAGTGAAAAACCGTCTCGTTCTTGAAGTAGATACACTTTCTTGTCGGCGGCGGTAAACATTTAAATGTCCGCCCCTTCTCCTCTGAGGCTCCCTTGGGGAAGCACCCCTGCCTTCCCCTCTCCCTTTCCTCCACTTGATTTCCCCTCCCGCTTTCCGCGTTTGCAGGGTACAATCAAGTTGTTCGTCCGCCACGTTTCTTTTTCTACTCTCGAACTTCCCGCTTTTTTGGTTCCGCTTTTGCAACTGAATCTGAAAACCCCTGTCCAAAGGAACCGACCATGCCTCTTAAAACCCTCCCCTTTGCTACCGCCCCCTTGCCCTTGCCGCCGAAAGCCCCGCACGAGTGCGCTCCCGAATGAGCGTTCGCTCGAACTCCGCCAGAGCCGCAAAGATGTGGAAGATGTGTTTGCCTCCACTCGTCGTCGTGTCAATGCTTTCGGTCACACTGCTAAAGCCCCCCCTGCGCTTCTAAGGTCTCCACCGTTTCGATGAGGTGCTTGAGACTTCGCCCCAACCGATCCAGTCGCCAGACGTAGAGGGTGTCTCCCTCCTGCAACGCTTCCATCAATCGCACCATAAAAGCATCGGTCGAAGGCATTCCCCTCAACAACTTGCTTGTGTCCTAAAACTCAGAGTGTTTACGCCGGCGGCTAACCGTTAGATAGCCGAGGATTAGCCCCCCGAAAAAGATGGACGATGCCTCCGGGCTGGGCACAACGGTAACGGAGGTGTTGTCCAATCCGGTCGAGACACCACCCCGATAATTTCCAATGAATTGAATTACGCTGGAAGAACTGGTCGCCGTAAAGTCTATGGTTTGTCTCTGCCATACGCTTTGAAGCGATGAGGTGGAAAACGAAAACGATTGGCGACTGATCTCCTGGTTGGTCGTCGCATCCCGTACTTTTACAAGAATACCTGCGACTGGGCTTTGGGATTGCGCCCCTAAATCGAAAGACACTCTCAGTGTCTGTCCTGACTGCGTATCAATGATCTGAGAGACGCCCCCCTGCTCTCCCTCTTACTGGGGTAGGTATTTTGTTTTCGATCTCGCTTTCGGCGAAAGGGACATATCCCCCTCCGCACAAGCGAGGGACTTTTCCCCTCGCTTGTGCGGAAAAAGAGCGTCTTTTCTGAGAAGGGGGGTACGTCCTCCCGATCCAAAGACAAATCCTCTCTAAAATACCTACCCCAATAAGCTGCTCTCCCTCTGGTGAGGTAATATCCGAATGACCGGTGAGATCAAGGCTTTTCTGACCGTCCGAAGCGAAGACACCGTGTGTGTTGGAGTTATCAAATCTTGCGATTTCATCGTTGATGACGCTCCAGTTAGAAATGGTGGTGGCACCTGGGGAGATGCTTTGCCCGTCGGGATTGGGCGCAAAGTCGCCAAGTTCAAAGGAGGGATTCAATAAAAGATTTTGCGCGTGGGTTATTTTGGGGCTGAAGGCGAAGACTCCAAGACAAAGAGTAAGAGAGCCAAATTTGACAAAAGACGGAAACCATTGTTGCATGAGAATTCTCCTCGTGTTCGATTAGCTGATATCGGGGTCAACACCCTCTTTTCTGACAGGACTGGATAGTCCTATTTGATGGACGAACCCACGATCATTACGGTTTCGTCTGTATCAATCGCCTAATATACTGCAAAATTGGTCATGTAAATTGTTAATGAATGTCTCGATGAGGAACGCGACCTCACCGGACAGGAATGGGTGATGGACAAAGACTTTGTCTCCAAGCCACTCTCTTCTTGACTTCAGTTGGGACTTTCTTTGACCGTAAAAACCCTTACGTTTCTAAATTGCAACACAACTGTTAAGTTTTTCTCAGAAACAGCTCTTTTTGTTCCCGGTGTTGTATCATAAAAACGGCTGTCAAACTTTATCGCCGATGAAGAGTTTACGTCTTGATTACCTCCCTCTCTTCTGCCCCCCTTTTTCACTTGCGATGAGGATTTCTTCCATCTTCAAGTCCCTTTCTGTCTCCCCTTCTTCTGGAGACGCTCTCTTTTTCTGAAGTTTCGAATCAGAGGAGTCTTGCTCAATGTTTCAACGTACTCCCCGGTGGCTACGCCTGTGTAGCCTCACGACCGCCACTGCCTTTACCTGGACAACGCTCTGTGCGCTCCCGGTTCAGGTTTATGCCCGTCATCTCACGCGAGAAAGCGGCTTTGCCCGTGCGATTTCCGCCCTTGTGCCTACTTCCGCCTTTGCTCTTGCGTCCCGCCGTGCCGCACTTTTCGGGGGGACGCCCCTCGCTCCGCCGCGTTCCGGCGATACGTTTTCCTGGGAGGTCTCTTCCGAAGGCGTCAACACCGCAACGGGCAACAAACTCACCTCCCTATTTGTTGCCGGGTTTCCCGTGCGAGGCGAACTGAGCGTCGGTCTCAGTTTAATTCACAACAGCGAAAGTACCCGTCTTTCGTCTCCGCTCGGTGCGAAATGGTCTCACTCCTACGATGTGTTTCTCACGCAACCCAATGCAAATCTCGTGACTCTGCACGGGGGCGACGACCTTTCGCTGACCTTCACCAAAAACGCAAACGGAACCTATGCGTCTCCTATCGGGTTTTTCGAGACCCTGAGTTTCAATGCCGGAACCGGGCTTTTCACCCTCACCACCAAAGATCAAATCCAGTACGCCTTTAACGCCGCCCTCAAACTCGCCTCGATCACCGATAGAAGCGGCAACACCGTCTCGCTCCTCTACAACGGGGGCGTTCTCACCTCGATCAGCGATCCTACTGGAACCCGTTTGCTTACTCTGAGTTATAATGCGGGCAACACCCAGATTACGCAGGTGACGGACTCCCTTAACCGGGCGTGGACGCTTACTTACGATGCTTCCAGTCGCTTGATCAAAATCAACAAGCCGCTTCTCAGTGGTCAGAGCGTTCCGAAGTTTACGGGCTTTACTTACGACGTCGGCAACAATCTCGCCACCGTCACCTCCCCGGCGGGGCGGGTCGGCACTTACGCCTACAATACGGATGGCTCGGTGCTGTGGCAAAAAGACGGGGTGAATAATGTCACTGAGTTTAACTATTCGCCCTCTTCCACCGATGTGGTGGACGCAAACGGTCACGCTGTCACTTATGCCTACACAGGAGGCAAAACCACTTCGGTTTCAGAAGCGGGCGTGTCCACGCTCTACACCTACAACGCTCAAAATCTGGTGACGCAGATCACGGATCGGCGCGGCAAGGCGTGGAGTTACACGTATTCTCCCGACCTCAAGGGCAATCTACTCACGGCGACCGATCCGCTCAACGTCACGACAACCTACACCTACACCGCGAAAAACGATGTGGCGACGGTCACTCAGCCGATTGATGTGAGCCTGAATTCACTGACCACCTATGTTTATGACTCAGTGGGGCGCGTGACCCGGATCACCGACCCGATGGGACACAACACGAACTACACCTATGATGCCTACGGACAACCGGCGGACAAAAAGGACGACCTGACTAACCCGCTTTATCCGCATCTGCGACAGTTCAATTATTTCCCGTCTGGCGATATTTCCCGCGTGACAGACGGCAACGCACATTATGTGACTTATAACTGGGACAATGGCGGCTTTCCGGTAGACACGACCGACGCCAACCAGTACGTCATTTATGAGTCACGGGACAATTGGAGCCGAAAGACGGCAACGACGCGCCCCGCCGTGACGGTACAACCCGGAATTGCGATGCAGATAGCACCGGTCAATGGACGGATCGGCGCACAAAATGGGGCATCGACAGGGGGAACACAGACGCCGATCACTTCCACCGTGTACGACGATGACGGGCTTCCGATCATCGAAACGGACGAAAACGGAAACCAGACCCTCACGACTTATGACAACGCCGGACGCCCCACAGCCGTGACCACGCAACGCGAAAGCGGGGTGAACGACGTGGTGCGCTACGGCTACGACGGCACCATTCCCGGCTCCGCGCAAACGGTGGCGGGACAAAAGGGACTGCTGACCGCGACGGTAGATGGCAACGGACGCACCCTGCTCTATGGCTACGATGCGCGTGACCGCGTGACGACGCGCATCTATCCCGATATGCAGTTCAACCCCGCCAACACGGTGTCGGCACTTGATAGGGAAACGTATACTTATGATGACGAAGACAACCCCCTCTCGAAGAAGGATCGTTCCAACGCCACAACGAACTTTGTCTATGACAACGCCGGACAACTCACGCAGACCGTGTATCCCACCGGAACGCCTACGGTTTACACGTATTACCCGGACGGCGAACTCAAAACGATGGCGGACGTGACGGGAACCACGACCTACGTTCTCGACAAAGACCGGGAACTCACGCAGTTGCTACGCCCTGCCCCGATTGGCAACGTTCTCTACACCTATGACGCAGCACACCGAAGGACGAAAACCACGACTTCGGCGGGGGACATTCTCTACACGTATGATGCGGCGGACAACCTCAAAACGGTGACCAGTCCCACGAATGAGGTGACGACCTACACCTATGACGCGGGAGACCGGGTGACGAGTATCGCGCTCGCCAACGGTGCGACCTCGACCTACACGTATGACACCAACGACCGGGTGACAGGGATTGTGCAGAAAAACGGGGTGGGGGCAACCCTGCTCACTCATGCTTACGGCTACGACCTCGCGGGAAACGTGACGCTTCGCACCGACACCAAAGCGGGAGCCGATCCGGTGGCGGTGGCTTACGGGTACGACAAGCGAAACCAGATCAAAGTCGAACGGGCGCAAAAGACGGGGACAAGCACAACGCCGCTCTACCAGCACGAGTACGGCTACGACAGCAACCTCAACCGCACAGGAAAAACGGTCACACTGGGAACCAACGCGCCGACGACCGAGGCGTACACGCTTTATCCGAACTCGGATCGGGTGAAGACGGCGGCGAGCAAAACGTACTCGTATGACGCGAAAGGAAATGTCTCCAACGTCTCAGTCGGAGGAACCTCTTCCGCTTCGGCGGTTTGGAACGCGGACAATCGGCTGACTTCGCTGACCAACTCAGGCGGGACAAGCCTCTACACCTACAACGGAGCGGGGCTACGGACGGGGAAAACGGTAAACGGCGGCACAACGAAAAGCCACCTCACCGACGGCGATGGTCCTGCCTCTGCTCTTCTTTCTGACGGGAACGCGACCTATGTTCCGGGTGTCTCAGAAAGACGGGGAAGCGTGACGAGTTTCTTCCTCTTCGACTTGCTCGGTTCCGTTCGGGCGGTGTCGGGGGCGGGAGGAGCGGCAACGGAGTTCTCCCTCTCCGATGCGTTCGGCAACCCGTTTCTCACTCTGGACTTCGGCGGGGCGACAACGGCGGGAAGACCGTTCGGGTTTGTGGGGGCGGAGCAATATCAGCAGGACGCCGAAAGCGGGTTAATGCTTCTCGGAAACCGCTTTTACGATCCGAGCATCGGACGCTTCCTCTCCAGTGACCCGGCAGAGAGCGGAAGCAACTGGTACGCTTATTGCGAAAATAACCCGGTTCGCTGGACAGATGCGAAAGGGTTAGACATTGCCATTGAGGGGGACAAAGCGTTTAAGAAAATGATTGATGACGCAATTGCCAAGTTAAGGAAAACCAAACGGGGGCGTGAACTACTTCAACCCTATGATCCACCTAAGGGGAAAAAACACGGTGGTCTTAAGCTGAAGATCAGGAAGCAGACCCACGAAGAAGCCAACGCTGAAAACTACAATCCGGTTGCATTTACCGATCCTGTTTATGAAGGGGACCCAAACAAAAGGGGAAGACGCGGAAAGCCTCGCAATACAACGATAGCCTTTCATCCACTTTTTGCCAGCGACCCAAGCGTCGAACTTGCTCCTAGTGATGGCTATATGCCCCCTGACAATCTCATTATCACCATTGTTTTGGGACATGAACTTGGTCACGCCAACGGATGGGCTGACGACGGTCCCGATGACATGAACAATATCATCGACAATGAGAATGTTATTCGACGGCAACTCGGTCTTCCTGATCGGGAAAAGTATTAGCCAAAAGCGATTTTCAGCTACCGAATCAATTCGGTAGCTGAAAAGGAGGCCCTAAATGAAGACTCGTCTCTTAAGAATTGGAACCTTTGTTATACTGCCTATGTCATTTTTGACATTGATTATCCCCCAGAAGATTGCTAGTCAGAGTGAGATTAAGCCGAAAACAAAGTCCGAAAGGCATTCTAATCGTTTGCCCCCAGGCTATTATGCTCATTACACTCCCTTTCGTTATGGTCTCTACTTACCCGCTCGCGTCGAAAGGGTACTCATTAAAAAGCCTGCCGCTATGAAAAAAGAGTTGTATCAGCAAATTGTTGCATTGTTGAATCCTGCAGACAATCCTGATCCGCATTTCAAATGGAATGACGCCAGGGTAATACTTCATAACGGATCTGACGTTACCCTTATGATTGATGGTTACAGAAATTTCCTTCAAGTTGACAGCTGGAAACAGGGACGTTTAACAAAAGCCAACTTTGCGAAACTGGAGAAACTGCTTGACGCCTGGTACAACGATCTTCTCAAAAGCTACAAGATGCCGTAGTTGCGGTCATTGCATGACAGAGTCTCTGCGTACTATCCGAACTCGGATCGGGTGAAGACGGCGGCGAGCAAAACGTACTCGTATGATGCAAAGGGCAATGTCTCCCATGTTTCGGTGGGCGGCACGACTTCGGCTTCGGCGGTGTGGAGCGTGGACAATCGGCTGACCTCGCTGACGAACTCAGGCGGCACGAGCCTCTACACCACCTACAACGGCTCAGGACTGAGAACAGGGAAAACGGTGAACGGCGGGGCAACGAAAAGCCACCCCACCTATTCACCGTCTTGCCTCCGCTCTTCTTTCAGACAAAAACGCGACCTATGTGCCGGACGGCTCGGAGCGGCGGAACCCACCGCTAACTCCACTAAGATTTACCCTTTCTTTCCTCACTTGCAATTTTACCAATCCCGAAAAATTATCGGGCTTTTGTTGTGCCACAAGTCAGCGAAATACGAAGGTTTCGGGCTTTTGATTAGGGAACCAGTTCTGAAACAAAAAGAAGAAATCGAGGACGAGGAAAGCCGAGGGAAAGAAGAGAAGGAGTACGACGTTAGCCCCTTCGGGACAATCGTTTCATTAACGCACGATTTCGGGGCTAGAAGAAAAGGGGGAGGGAAGGAGGATGAAAACTAAAAACTTATAGCAAACAGATCAATACCTAACAGCGAGTATGGGAAAAGCAATTCTACTTCAATCTCGGTATGAACCGAGTGCATCTTCGGCGTCAACCAGACGCCGAAGGTTGAAAGCTTCTGTTGCCCTTGCAGTCGACTGAATAATATCCTTCTGATTGGAATCGCAATGCCCAAGCATCTGATGGCGGATGATTGGATTTGACAGCAGTAGCTACCCAAGGCTTTATTACTAATACCCATGTTTCCTCAATCTCAATTCTCAGCTCAAAATTTTCTTCAGAATAATTCCAATTACTGACTTTTTTTAATAAAATATCCTTGGTTTCTATCAAAATTCGTTCTCTATTATCTGAGTTTGAGACAACAACAACTCCGTTTTTTTCGAGGAGCCAGTCAGCATAATGGGTATGTATCTCGAAAGGTGGACGGTATTGCCGTTCACTATATAGTATTAGTTCTGGATCAAAACCTGCAAAAATAACCTCTGCATACCCAAGCCAAATTTTTGAACAATATCTATCTTTAAGAGCAAACAACAGCTTATTTTGTAAAACATCCGCTGAAACTGGATAATTAGCAACTATCTTATTCATCGCCTCCCTCCCCTCCATTCTCATCTTCCCCTTTTTCATTCGCCAATTGTATAGTGGCCCATTTTGGCAAGACACCGATCGGACTATTTTTAAGTT
>JACMPS010000232.1 GCA_014377395.1 Chthonomonadaceae bacterium | reverse complement strand
TCGCGACCTGCACAGGCTCCCGACAGTCACCTTTTTGCGGTATTGCTGATGATGCTCTTCTTCGGGGGAATCGGCTTTCTCGACGATTACCTGAGTATAAAACGAGGCAAAAATTTAGGGCTACGCGCTCGTGAAAAGATGCTGGCACAGTTATTGCTGGCGGTATTGTTCTGTGTCTATCTTGCGAAAACGTCGCAACCGGGTTGGACAACGGCACTTTCTTTCGCACTTCCCGGCGGCGAAAAAATTGTGGACATCGGTGTCTTTTACTATCTTTTTCTTGTGCTTTTGATTGTAGGATTTTCCAACGCCACCAATTTTACCGATGGAGTGGACGGGCTATCGAGCGGCGTTATTCTGCTGATCGCGCTCACGATTGCGGTGGTCACGTTTGCGCTGGCTCCGGGAATCGCCTTTTTCTGCGTGGCACTGGCGGGCGCACTAACGGGGTTTCTCTGGTGGAATGCACACCCGGCAAAAATGTTTATGGGCGACACAGGTTCTCTCGCTCTGGGGGCGGGGCTTGCGTGTGCGGCGGCGGTGGGAAAGCGAGAAATTCCGCTCATTATCGCGTCACTTGTTTGCTGGGCGGAACTCCTCTCGGTCATTTTGCAGGTAGCCGTCTTTCAGTATCGAAAGAAGACAAAGGGGCTTGAATTTGCAAAAGCGAATCGCCTTTTTCGACGCGCTCCGCTTCATCATCACTTCGAGGAAGCGGGGTGGAAGGAAACCCTGGTGGTGGCACGTTTCTGGATTGCCGGGGCAATTTGTAGTGTGCTGGCTCTCTTGTGGCGCGTGTAAATTTCTGAATCATGCCCACTGAAATTTCGTACAAAGAGCAAATGGAGAAAAACGGCTTTGTGATTTTGCCGCAGGTCGTCAAAACGGAAACGATCTCGCAGGTCATTGTGGCACTGGAAAATCTCACGGAGAGCGAACACGCCAGCGAAAAAGAGGGAGAACTCTTTGCGTTGCGAAATCTTTTTGAGGTGTTGCCCATTGCAAAAGAGATCGCGTTAGGTGCCGACTTTTTGCAAATTGTGGAAAGGTTTCTCGGCGAAAACGCACGGCTTGTGCGGGGACTTTTCTTCGACAAAACTCCGGCGGCAAACTGGAGTTTGCGGTGGCATCAGGACAAAACAATCGCTGTGCGCGAACGCCATAAAGTTCCGGGTTACACTCCCTTCACGCAAAAAGCGGGCGTGTTGCACGTTCAGCCTCCCGCCGAAATTCTAGATCGGATGCTGACATTGCGGCTTTTTCTGGACAGCGCAGACCTCACGAATGGTGCCTTAGAAGTTTTGCAGGGTTCACATTGTTCCGGCAAGAAAACCGACACGCAAATAGAGCGAGAAATCGGAGTGGGAACGCCCTTTGTCTGTGCCGGAAAGAGGGGCGATCTTCTCTTGATGAAACCGCTTCTTTTGCATCGTTCCGCGTCCGCGCAACGCGCAGGGCATCGTCGTGTGCTTCATTTTGATTATGCCAACACAAGACTAGAAGGCGAACTGGAATGGCTTTACCCATGAATTTTAAGGAACAACTCATTACCGTAATCGGGGTAGGAAACAGCGGTTTAGATGCGGCGCGTGTCCTGAGCGAACTCGGTGCAAAAGTCACTCTGACGGACAGCAAAACGGCAGAAGAACTGAGCGAAACGCAACTCTCCGAAATCAAGGCGACGGGAGCCGGATTCGCCCCTTACGTGCGAAGTCTTGACGGGGCGTTTCCCGCTGGAACTTCGCTTACCGTCACCTCACCTGGGGTTCCCCGCCACGCCGCAATTTTGCAGGAATCGCTCAGGCGCAACATTCCCGTGATTTCCGAAATCGAACTCGCGTTCCGAGTTACGAAAGCCCCGATGCTCGCCGTCACCGGCACAAACGGCAAAACAACCACCACAATGCTTGCTACACAAATGCTGACGGCTTCCGGGCGACACCCGATCATTTGCGGCAATATCAGTGCCGATAGCCTCAAGAAAACCCTTGTCTCTGCCGCCTACGAAACAAGGGAGTTAGAAGACCCGCAAAAACCCCCTACCCTTGTAGCGGAAATCAGCAGTTTTCAACTTGAATGGGTGGAGACGTTCGCTCCGCTTGCCGCCGTCCTCACCAATATCACCCCGGATCATCTGGATCGGTACAAAGATTTTGCGGAGTATGCGGAGAGTAAGTCCCGCATTTTTGCCGCACAAAAGTTTGGAGACCTCGCCATTGTCAACTACGGCAACCCGGCGGCGCGGGCTATCGGTGAGACACTTCCTGCCGAGCGTCTGCTCTGGTTTTCGCGAGATTTACTGTCGGGTTTCGATTATGGCGCGACGTTACGGGACGGAATGTTGGTGGTACGCTTGCCGGGAATGTTGCGCTACGAGCAAATTCTGCACGTCACCGAGTTTCCTGAAACCTTGCCGGGACTTCACAGCATCGAAAATGCCCTTGCCGCTTCTGCTGCCGCCATTCACCTTGGTGCCACGCCGGAAGGAGCCGCACAAGCCATTCGTGAGTTTAGCGGCGTGCCGCATCGCATGGAATTTGTAGCAGAGATTGATGGAGTTCGCTTTATCAACAACAGCATGAGTACGAATGTGGCGGCTGGCATCAGTTCGCTTGAAGCGATGAATCGCCCGACGGTTTTGATTGCGGGAGGTGCGGATAAAGGGTCTGACTTTTCCCCTTTATTGCCGAGCCTGAAAAATCATGTCAAATTTACGTTCCTCTACGGCAAAGATGCGGGTAAACTAGAAGACGCATTCTGGGCAGGGGGCTACACGACTTTGCGCCGCGTGGACACGCTGGAAGATGCAATTCGAGAAGCCGCAACCCTGGCAACTCCCGGCGACACTGTTCTGCTCACTCCGATCTGTGCAAGTTTCGATCAGTTTGACAATTTCGAGCATCGCGGCAGAGTGTTCCGCGACGCCGTGAAGGCACTTTCAGGCAGGTGAGCCCGCAGGAAATGGCGGTTTTTCTCAGTCCACAGAGGTGGACTTCGCGTTTTTGTAGCCGGGAAATTTATTCCCCGGTACACTTCTAACCTTTAAATCGCTCCGAAGAAATCACTTATGGCAACCCGAATCGCCACCACCATTCCCCCGCCCCTCCAGAGTCGTCTGCGAATGCCCATTGACACGGTGCTTTTTGCAACAACGCTGGCACTGATTGCGTTCGGGTTCTGGATGGTTTTTGGTACCAGTTTCTTTCAGAGCATGGACTCGGCAAAGATGGGAAACGACCCGCTTTACTTTGTCAAACTCCAGGCAAAGGGCGTGATCGTCGGTGCGGTTGCACTCTGGTTCACGATGCGAACGGGCTATTGGAAATGGAAGCAGTACGCCATTCCCCTGATGTTGGCAACCCTCATTATTCTTTGTGCGGTGTGGCCCTTTCATTTACCCGGTCTTGCAATCCGAGAAAATGGGGCATGGCGTTGGTTTGGGCATGGAGCCTTACGCTTTCAGCCCTCTGAACTGGCGAAAGTCACGCTCGTGATCTACCTTGCCGCAATGTATGCTCGCCCCGGACTGCGCGTCAGGGTTTTCGAGACCGGATTTCTGCCCCCTCTCATTCCTGCTTTTCTCTATTTTCTGCTGATCGAGCGTGAACCCGATCTCGGCACGGCAATGGTGCTTTTCCTCTCAGCAGGAACGATTTTGATTGTGGCGGGAGCGCGAAAGCGGCATATCGCACTGTTTTTCGGGATAGGAGTGCTTGCAGTTTTGCTCTTCGGGTTTGGTTTCGGGCATCGTGGCGGGCGTATGTCCACGTTCGTCAATCCCTGCATCAACCGGGATTACGGCGGCGATCAAGTTTGCAATTCCCTTTATGCGGTGGGTTCCGGGGGCTTGCTCGGTGAGGGCATGGGGCAAGGCAAACAGAAATACCTGCTGACGCAAGCCAACTGCGACTTTATCTTCGCGACGATTGCGGAAGAACTCGGTTTTTTCCGTTCCTCGCTTGTCATCGGATGCTTACTGCTTATCGGGTGGCGTGGTTTTCGGATTGCGCTTTATACCAAAGATCGGTTTGGGTCTCTGCTTGCGGCTGGCATTGCGGCGGTGATTTCGTGGCAAGCTCTGATCAATATCGCGGTGGCAACGGGTTCCATTCCAGCGACGGGAGTTCCGCTCCCCTTTATCAGTTTCGGTTCTTCTTCAATGCTTTTCCTCATGGCGGGGATCGGAATTTTGCTGAACATTGCACAACACCCGGAAGGGGAGCCGCCTCAACTGCAACGGCGGCGAGTTTAATCCCATGCGTGTCGTCCTCAGTGGTGGCGGAACGGGCGGACATATCATGCCCGCTCTTGCAGTCGCCGAAGCCCTCCAGAAGTACCCTCTTTTTCGGGAGAAGCCTGAACTCCTCGAAATTCTCTATATCGGTGCCACAACGGGTATCGAAACAAAAATCGTTCCGCCGCTTGGCATCTCCTTTCAAGCCGTCACTACCGAAAAACTCCGCAAAACGCTCTCGATTTCTACCGTCAAAGTAGCGTTTTCTCTCTTGCGAGGCTATCAGGAGGCAAAAGTTTACCTGAAAGCGTTTCGCCCGGATATTTGTATCGGGACAGGCGGGTATGTCGCCGCCGCCACCGTGTTTGCCGCGCATCGTCTCCACATACCTACCTTTATACATGAGGGCAACCTCACGCCGGGACGCACAAACCTCTGGCTTTCTCACTTCGCAGACAAAATCGGTGTCACCTTCGCCGACACGCAGGGCTTCCCCCTAAAGAAAAAGGTTGTGACCGGATTCCCGATTCGCGAGTCTATCGTTTTGCCGGAAACAGTTAACCAAAGGGAGGCACGTTGTACTTTTGGGGGAATGACCGCGGAAAAATTTACGGTGTTTGTAACGGGGGGCAGTCAGGGGGCGGGGGCGATTAACCTTACCCTTCTTGAAGCGGCTTCTCGCCTCATTGGTGCGGGAATGCAGATTGTCCACCACACGGGCATGAAAAATTTCGACAAAGTAAGAGCCGAAGCCAACGCAAGAAACTTGCAGGACGGCTATCTTCCGATAGCCTTTCTGGACGGTCTACAAATGGCGAACATTTACCGTGGTGCGGATATCGTCGTTTGTCGCGGCGGAATTTCCACGCTGGCGGAAGCACTTGCAAACCGACTGCCTCAACTCATTGTTCCGCTCCCCACCGCCTATGCCGATCACCAGACCCATAACGCGCAAGCCATCGCAAAAACGGGGGCCGCCCTTCACCTTCCCGAATCGGGCTTCACGCCTGATACGCTTGTGGAGAACCTGCTCCGTTTGCAAAACGATCATCACTCGCTGAAAACGATGCAGGACACCTGTTCGATTTTAGGCAATCGTCATGCCGCCGACAGGATCGCAGAGTGGGCAATTGAGCGGGTGAAGATGAAATAACTCACTGATGCAAGAGTTCGGATTGCTTTCGCAGGAATAAATTCCGCGCTCGGAGGCATGCCGCCCGCGCCCAATCACAAACTCCTGCTCAATGATTCACAGGACTTTCTTCGGACACAACCACGGCGTTAAGGGCATTTGCATTAACTCCCCTCTCCCGGATTTTGGGGGTGGGGGCAAAAACAAATTTCTCTTTCATTTCTTTTTACCGTATCTTAATCTGTGGATAAATCTGCTCCCTCTTCTTTCTCTCCCGTCAGGTATAATCTAGGATATGGAAGAGACAGAGCAAAAGGCGGACGAACTGGCAAGTCGTTGCCGGGTCGGAACAATGGGATGGGGGTACGCGGACTGGTCGGGGAGTTTCTACCCTGCTGAGGTCGCTTCACGAGACTACATTTCGCATTATGCCCGCACGTTCAACGCCGTTGAAATTGACTCGACTTTTTACGCAACACCTCGCGAAACGCAGGTGAAGCACTGGGCGAAAGTGACGCCTGAAACCTTTCTTTTCTGTCCGAAAGTTCCTCGTCTGATTACCCACGAATTGCGCCTCATTAACGCCGAAGCCGACACCCGCCGATTTTTCGACACCATGAGAAACTTAGGGGCGAAACTGGGTCCCGTGCTGTTTCAGTTTCCGCCCGACTTCACCTGTACCGAACTGGACTCACTGTTTGCGTTTCTGCCGCAGGTGAAAAAATGGGCAGGGGCGGACATTCGGGTTGCAATGGAATTTCGGCATCGCTCCCTTATTGGCGGAGACGTTTCGCAAGCCCTCTCAGCGCACGAGATTGCGCTGGCAGGCGCGGATTACGTCGTCATGCCCCGACGCTTTGAGATCACCTCGGATTTCGTTTACTTGCGGCTAATCGGGCGACACGGAGCGTATCCTCAACATCGGGAAACGCAGGGGGATCGCTCGGCTGACCTCTCTCGCTGGGCGGAAGTGCTGAAAGAAAATGCCCCTCAGTATCGGCAAGCCCTTGTCTTTATCAATAACGACTACGAGGGTTTTTCGCCCTATACCGCCGAAAAAATGCAAGCGTTGCTCGGCATCAAAGCGAATGTCCGCCCTTCCGACGTACAGGGAAGTCTGTTTTAGAAAACCACCACCCGCTCCGCTCGAGACACAGAGAGAGAAAAAATACAGAGAAATATAAAGAGTTTTATCCACAGATTAACACCGATGGACACAGATTAAGGGTAGCACCACACTAAACGGTGAAGAGTTAGTTTTGTTCTCTTCACCCTGACAAAAGTTGTGATGGCGATACAAACGACGGTTCGATTATGCCGAAAAGCATCCCTCTGTCTGCTTAAAAGATGTGATCCGTGCGGC
>JACMPS010000231.1 GCA_014377395.1 Chthonomonadaceae bacterium | reverse complement strand
GCGACCACGCCACACATGAAGTGAAGCAAAGTTGAGAATGAGTGCGCCAATCCACAGGGCATAACCGAAGTGGACGCGCCACCGTTCAAGTGAGATCACCGCGAAGCCCCCGCACAATGTCAGAAAGGGAAGGGCGTGAACGAGATACGAGGTATGAATGATGTGCGCTTTGTGCGCCACCAGAGTAATTACCAGCGTGAAAACAATCAGCACTCTGAACTCAGGTGACACTCGCCTTGCGAAAAGACGGCGTAGAATCAGTGCCAGCCCGGTGAGATAAATCACGGCAAAAACAGGATAAGAACGAACATACCAGTAGAGGTAAGCCCACTTCGGAGCCTGAGCGTAGACGTGTCCGCCAATCGTTGTGGGAAACGAAATGTCCGCCATTTTCACGTAATGCTCAAGCATCTTCAGGGCACCGCCCGTGAGTCCGGCGGGCCAAAAAATCCACGCCAACCCTAGAAAAAGAAGGAGACCCGCCCCGTTTGCAACGAGAAGACGCTTTCTTGCCGTTTTGTTTTTCCAATCGGAGGCGTAGAGAGAGGGGGCGCACAAAATCGCAATCAGCAGGGTCGGCAGGAAAAACTCGGAGACAGTGTACATTCCTGCAAGTGCCACCCAACCGCCCCAAATCCACTTGCACGTGCCGTGTCTTGAGAAATTGCAACATCGTCCAGAACAACGCAAGAAGGCAGAAGACAATATAAGACCAGGAAATCGCATGGGAAGAGGCGCGAATGTCGGCAGGGGTGAGAACGAGCATCAGTGCCACTAAAAATGCGAGTTTTCTTCTTTCCCCAAACAAGAGCAGTCCGCAGAGGTACATGCAGGACGACGGAGCTACAACCAATAAGGAGAGAACACGCTCGAACCGCCTGCTCTCGGTAGGAAAATGTCAAGCCGACCTGGATCAGATAAGCGATTCCGGGCGGGTGAAAATGTCGGTAACGCACCAACTTTTCCGGGTCAGCCGCCGAAACTTCTTTGTCCAGACGGTTTGCCTCGAAGCCACGCATCGCCGCAAACGCATAATCGGCTTCATCAAACCACAAATCTCCTTTTGTCGCAGGAGCACGGAACGCAAAAGCACTTGCCCACAAGACAACGATCAAAACCCAGTCAACTTGTTTGAGACGGGTTTTGTTCCAACTGAGAGGCTTGTCTTCCGCTTTCGATAGTTCCACAAGATTCTTTCGTTCGGCTCAGGTTCGGGAGACTTCTGCACCAGGGAATAAATTCCCCGGCTACAAAGGCGCCCCAATCACAAACTAATGCTCAACGATCTGCAGTGACATCCAATCACAAACTCCTGCTCAACGGTTCGCAGGACTTCCACCTGCGTGGACTCAATGCAAATGCCTCCAACTCAAGCGTGGTGTCCGAGTTTTAGCCAATTCAGGGGCGGAACACCCCCGAGCGCGGAATTTATTCCTTCGGCAAAAACGAATTCTCACTACGCATCGCGTCCGAAGGACGCCTTCACCGAAGGTGCTTAGCGCAAGGATAAACAAAACCGTTGATCAATCGTCTAAATCTATCAAAACCGCCGACGAACCCTCCCCTTGCATAAGGGGAGGGAGTCAAGACCGTATAATCTTCCCTTAGTTTTGCGGAATGGGTCCGCTTCCCACCAACCCGGATTTTCCGTCCCAACGCTCGATAAAGACCCGGCGTAGTTCCAGTTTTTTGAGTTCAAGCCCCTGCGTTCCCTGCTGGGAGAGAAGCCGTGTTTTCTCGGCTTCGCGCTGTGCCTCGATCATCGTCGTTTGCGCGTCCGTCACCGCCTGTTGCTTTTTGATACGGAATTGTTGCAGTTCGGCACGCTTGGATTGTTGCTCCGTGATCTTTGCCGTAATCGCTTCCGGGGGGTGGATTTCGCGGATCATCACGTCCTCGCATTTAAGCCCCCAACTCTCCAGAACCGGGGTAAGTTCCGCTTTCACTTCGGGTCCGAAAGTGGCGCGATCTTTGGAAAGCAGGTCGAAAATGGAGTGCTTGCCGCTCACATTATTTACTGCGACAACGGTTGCCCACCGGATAAACTCGCTCTGAATGTAGTAAAGGGGGTGATCGGGGTCACTACTCGGCATCCCAAATTTGTTGAACACCATTGTAATGCTGGCGGGGTCACTCGGAATCCGGTAACTGACGCTGACATCCACCGGAAGGGTTGCCCCCTCGCTCGTTGTGGCACGGATGCTGTCGTCTTTGGCTTTGTCGCCTTCCTTTGCGTTCCGCACAAAAGTTGCCTGTTGGATATTGGTCGGGTAAACCACAAGGTGATCGTTCCACCCCACAAAGACGACTTCGGGCTTGAGCAAATGCTGACTGATGCCGGACGCGCCATTGAACTTAATCCCGACATTTCCCGGCGGAATCGAGCGATAACTACAGCCTGGAAGAGCAAACAAAAAGAGTGTTGTCAAAGCGAAAAATCGTTTCAGAGGTGCGTTAGTTGTTTTCATTGCGACTTCTGCCCCCTTGCAGGGTGGCGAGTGCCTCCGGGGTAATAATGATCGTTTGTCCCGGTTTTGCCTGAATGGGCGGGATATGTCCGTCCCATTTCCTCATGGCTTCGATGTCAGTGTCAATTTTCAGCATTTCAAGCGATTTCGTTTGTGTCTGTGCCGATTTCAGCCGAGATGCCTCTGCAAAAGCGGTTGCCTGAGTAATCGCAATGTCTTTTTCGAGTTTGGCTTTCTCCTGATTGATCTGTGCAATTCGCAACTCGGTTTCAGCATTAACTTGATTGGTGATGCGTTGCATGATCGCTTCATTTGGATAGGGCGCGGCAAACTCAGCACGATCTATCGTGATCCCTTTATTGCCAAGTTCATTCTGCAAAAGGGTGGTCAGTTTGTTGGACGCCTCTTTGCGACTCCCGCCCATGAGCGCAAACGCATCGTATTCGCGTCCGACGACGCTGGCTTGCTGGCGCACAGAAGCACGAATCACCGTACTCTGAATCTGTTTGATGTCCTGCGTTTTGTAGTTGTCGAAAATCTTGAGGACATCGCTCGCCTCGACGTGATACCAGAGAACAATGTCGTAATCCGTATTTGCGTTGTCGTTTGTGGTGACGCGCACAGCATCCGCCGCCTTCACTTCGCCTTCGTCGGGATCATTCGTGTAAATCGCCGCTTGCTCCATTGTAGGGTAGGTGTAGAGTGTGGTGAGCCAACCCACGTAGATGCGGCGAGGAGGATAAACCGTGCGCTCCAATCCACCGGACGCATGGTACAGCACCCCGACATGACCCGCCGGAATCCACCTGTGCAACCCGTTCCACACCCCAAATCCTACCAGGAAAAAACCGAGCAAAATGCTCGATCCAATCGTGATTCTTTTTAGCCTCACTTTATAGGGCTTTCTTTCGACTCCGATGTCGTCTTGTCCAATTCCCATGTTTCTACCTCTTTTTGTGCTGCCTCGCGGTGGGCTTTTTCCTGCATGATCCGTCTTTTGTGTTGCTGTTCTCGGCGTGTTTCTTCGTTCCAGCGACGCAAGAACGGGCGTCCGAAAACAGCGAGAATTATTCCTGCAATCAGTGCGAAAATCAAAAATATTGTTCCGTACACCTGCACGATCATTGCCGTAAATTTCCTCTCTCCAAAGGAATATACTCTTCAATCGCCACCTGGTTTCACTCATTTCGCGAGGGGTTACTCAGGGTCACGCAAGGAAGAGTAATCTACCACCCACTGCGTTAGAGACAGAGGCACAGAGAAGAAGAATACAGGGAGACCTCACGCAAAGATACAACGTCGCAAAGAGAGTAAGCGAAGAAACAAGTATTTGCATCTGCTCCCCTCTCCCTAACGAGCCTAAGCGAGTAGCAGGGAGAGGGGAGCGGACGAGATTAAGGTGAGGGCATTTGCTTTATCTCAACACTCAATACTTGACACTTAACACTTTCTTCGGTTAATCCCCTTCCACAGCGTAGGAAGCAACCCTGCCGCGAGTGCCGCTTTCAGCACGTCGCCGGGTAGAAAGGGAAGCAGTCCCATCGCGAGTGCGGGCTTGATGCCGCCCACGAAAAACGAGAGCCACAACGTTCCCGTAATCAGGACGATCAGACTGCTCAAAAGCATTGCCGCAAACGTTCGAGCCGGGGTTTTGTCCCAACCCCGCCGGGCAAGAGTTCCCATTGCAAATGCGGCAAACGGGTAGGAAAGCAGGTAGCCCCCGGTTGTCCCCACCAATTTGGTGAAGCCCCCCGCGCCTCCCGCAAAAACAGGTAACCCACTTGCCCCTTCGAGAAGATACAGCATAAGAGCCAGACCGCCACGCTTTGCACCGAGTGCCGCCCCGGTCAGCAGAACCGCAAACGTTTGTCCTGTGATCGGGACAGGCGTAAACGGAAGCGGAATGGAAACCCGCGCACTGCCCGCAATTCCCACTGAGAAAAGTAGGACCAGCAAGGCGTCCCGAATTAGGCGGCGCGTTCTGTTTGACGGGGTGGGAACGAGAGCGTCAACCAAAAAAAGAGGCTTATCGAACGTTTGAGTGATCATCGAGTTTGTAATTCCAGAACCGTCACCGAGTAGGGCAGAAACCGATACTCGAAATTGGAAGAGGCTCCTGCAAAGGAAGAAACGACAGGGGCTACTTTTGTAGGGTTTGCCAGGGTGTTGACATCGGAGAGATTTGCGGAGGTCAGCAGAGTGACTTTTCCCTTCGCTTCGACTTTGCGGGTTCCGTCCAACTGAATACGGAGGGTCTGCGTGTCGGCGGCGAAGTTGACGACTTTGAGAAAGAGTTTCCCCATTTTCGCGTTCCGAGTCACGCCGTAAATCAGGTTGGAGGCACCTGTCAGCGTGGCGGGAAGCACCCCCTCACCGAGATTGTCACGGAACATTTTGTGTACATAATAGGAAGGCGAACCGAATGAGGTCAGCCCGTCATACCCGATCAAGTTGGTGTTCC
The DNA here is from genome assembly GCA_014377395.1 of Chthonomonadaceae bacterium. Classification (GTDB taxonomy): domain Bacteria; phylum Armatimonadota; class Chthonomonadetes; order Chthonomonadales; family Chthonomonadaceae; genus JACMPS01. The sequence continues at coordinate 2,559 of JACMPS010000231.1, read as the reverse complement.
ATTGCTTGCCGCCGGGGTTCACATTCACCAATAGCGGGGCATAGGCAGAAAGGACAACTACATCGGAATTGCGCTCCATGCCCGTCATCCACCCGGCATCGCCGAGGGCGGAACGGAGATCAGGCGTGGGCGTTCCCGTTTGTGACGCCCACTCTCCGACAAAGATTTTCGGACCAGTACGCGAGAGGCGGTCATAGTGGTGCGAGTCGCCCGCCATTTCTTCGGGAGAACGGTAAAAGTGATCGTCGTAAAGATCGGGAACGCGGCTTTTTACCCGGTCGGTTGCAATCAGTTGAAGTTGTGGGTAATTCGCCTTGATCGCATCATGGAACTGGGCGTACCGCCCATCGTAACTGCCTGAGCGGTCAAACCCGTCCTCGTTTCCGATCTCCACATACGAAATCGGAAAGGGTTTCGGGTGTCCGTCCTTTGCTCGTTGCGCTCCCCAGGGCGTGTTCACGCTTCCGATGCAGTACTCGATTTCATCGAGAGCCTCCTGCACAAAAGGCTTTAAGTTGTCTCCGGCAGGAATATAAGCCCCCTTGAGCGAGTACCCGGCAAACACACAAAGCAACGGCTCCATTTTCAAGTCTTCGCACCAGTGCAAAAATTCAAGCAAGCCTATTCCGTCGGAGGAGCGATAGCCCCATGTTCCCTGATGTCCCGGTCGTTCCGTCAGTGAGTGAAGGGTTTCTTTCCACTTAAAGCGGGTTTCTATCGTGTCGCCCTCAAGGTAGTTTCCGCCCGGAAAGCGCAAAAACACGGGCTTCATTTCCGCCATTTTCTGCATAAGGTCGGGGCGATTGCCGTTCGAACGGTTTTTGTAAGTCGGCGGAAACAGCGAAACGAGGTTCAGCCAGAACGTGCCGGCTCGGGAAGTCGTAATCACAAACCGAGCATGAGCATCGGGCTTAAAGTTGCCCGTTGTACGAAGCTCAAGGCGATACTGTTTCCAGTTTGTAGAGGTCAGAGGGAAGTCAGCACGGGCGTAGGTGGTTTTGCCGTCCTCACTCTGAAGGAGAACGCTAAGCGGACGACGCTCATCCGTCGGCAAAGTGCGGGCATAGAATGAGGCTTTGTAGGTTGTGTTCGGCTTGACCGGAACCCCGAAATAGCCCGAATTGGAGACACCCGCTTCATGCTCCGCTCCTGCAAGCGTGGCGCCCACACGAAGGCTAACGGGCAGGTTTGCATTGAGCGGTTGCGTTTTGTCGAGAGTTATACTTCCGGTAGCGACGCCGTGAGATACGGAAGACCAGTGAGCCGGAACCTTTTCATTGTCAAGGAAAACCCGGTTGCGAATCAGTTCCGCATAAAGTCCGCCGTCGTAGGAATAGTTGATTTCTTCGGTCATCAGTCCGTAGAGTTTCGGACTGACCTTCGTAGCGATTTTGTCGGTCTGAATCTTGAGCAGAGGTGACGGATAAATCGGCGTGACCAGGGCTTTGATCTCGCTTGCGGGGAGAGCCGCCGGGTAAATTCGCACATCGTCTATTTCGCCATTCACGAAATCTACAGGATTGCCCGCAAATTTCCCGCGCCCGATCACGGTTTCCCCGGTGGCTTTCCAGACGCCTTTCGCGGAAACAGTTTGCTGTAGAACCCCATTGACATAAAGGGAAAGCGTTTTCTTTTCCGCATCGAAAACCCCCGCAAGGTGATGCCACACATCCGGTTCGGGGCCCGAATTGGAGGCGGCGAAGGTTCCGTTTACCTCTTTGTCCTCGGCAATTGCGGTAAAAGCGAAACGTCCGCTATCCCCCCGCAACTGAAGGAAGAAGCCGCTCACTCGTGCGCCGTCAATGCTGACAAAGGTCTGGTAGCCCTCCGTTGTGTTCACTTTGACCCAGGCGGTGACGGTGTAACTGCGCGTTGTGTCGATCACGGGCTTTGCGATTGAGGCAAGACTGAGAGCCTTCCCGTTAAGGCTGAGTGAGTGTGCGCCCACAAGTCCGGGTGCGAACTTCGCCCCTGATTGCAGCTTCGCCGGATTGCCGTTGCCGGATGAGTCGGCGGCGTTCGTGCCTGTTGCTTCATCGAAAGCAAGGTGAAGCACCGGGGCAATCGTTTGTGCAAACAGAGGCGGAGAAAGAAGAAAAAGTGCGGTGGTCGCACCGAAAAGTGCAGGTAAGTTAGGTTTTCTCAAACGGGTTTCCTTTTTGGATTTAGCTGACTGTACGCACTGATCTTTTTACCGGGAGTTGAAAACTCCCGGCAACCAGAACAAGTGTCTTCCAGACGCGATACGAAGATATTTTTTCTACTCAAACTCTGCTCTCTAAAGACGAGAGGGAAGCGAAGGTCAGGGCGAGAGCGAAACCAATGCGTCCCAAAGACGCTCGTTTTTTCTGCCGGGGGGTTTCAACCTCTGGGCTAATTTTGGAGCCACCGAACTTATTCGGGGAGACAAATCTTTACCATGTCAACCGATAAAGCACAAATCCGTTTGCGGTGTAGAGTGCCTTTCCGCGTCGTCTTGCCAATGCGATCAGGGCGGGCGTCTCAGTCTCCATGCGTTCTCGGCAATAATGGCTTTTCGCGCACCAATCCGGGAACTCG
>JACMPS010000230.1 GCA_014377395.1 Chthonomonadaceae bacterium | reverse complement strand
TCACCTCTCCAACCTCGCGTGTCTTTGCTTTGCCTCCCCCTCCCCCTAGCCGGCCGGGGCGGGCGGCAGGGAGGGGGGGTTGGGGGGTGAGGGCAAAGTGAGGGCAAACCCTACCGCCGCGCACCCACCGTTTCCCGCTTGGACACGAGGGCTTTTTCCAGAGAACTGATCGTCTCTTCCACAAAGGGCAACATCTTGGGAGAGGTGAGCGGAAGATTGAGACCGTCTGAAGCGAACTGGATGCCCTTAAAGGCATACGTCAGCAGTTTCAGCGTTTCGGAGGAAAGCCGAACCGAAGCCGCCAACTTCACGAACAAACGCTCCGCCTCCACCCGCACCGACGCAATGCCCGCCTCCTTACACCGCAACCGCAAACGAAGCACCGCAAGCGCGTCCCACACCGGCTGAGGCGGATCACCAAACCGGTCTTCCAGTTCCGACTGCAACGCTTCGATCTCCGACACCTGACGCACCCCGCTCATGCGCTTGTAAAAGTAAATGCGTTCCGCTTCACCGGGTATGTAGTCGTTGGGGATGTGCGCGGTAATCGGCAAGTCCATCGCAGGCAAAATATCCTCAATGACCTCCTCGCCCTTCATCTCCTGCACGGCATTGGCGATCAACTGACAGTAAAGATCAAAGCCAACCGACACCATCGCTCCTGATTGCTCCGCACCGAGCAGATTGCCCGCCCCTCTGATTTCGAGATCACGCATCGCCACCTTTGACCCGGAACCCAGCGACGCAAACTCCTTCATGGACGCAAGACGCTTTTCCGCAATCTCCGAAAGTTGCTTGTTGCGCCGATACAGCAGGTACGCATACGCCTGACGCGGCGACCGCCCCACTCGCCCCCGCAACTGATACATTTGAGATAAGCCCAAATGGTCTGAATTGTCGAGGATGATTGTGTTCGCGTTCGAGACATCAAGACCGTTTTCCACAATCGTCGTGCAAAGCAAAATGTCCGCTTCGTGGTGATAAAACTCCGCCATCACGCTTTCGAGTTCGTCTGTCGGCATCTGCCCGTGACCGACAGCGATACGTGCCTCCGGCACCAATTTGCGGATTCGCTCCGCCACATGGTAAATACTCTCCACTTTGTTATGAATGAAATAAACCTGCCCCTGCCGCTCGATTTCACGTTGGATCGCATCGCGCACAAGGTCTTCATCATATTCGCGCACATAGGTGAGGACAGGGAGACGACCGGGCGGAGCCTCCTCGATTACGCTCATGTCGCGCAACCCCGAAAGTGCAAGCGAAAGGGTACGCGGAATCGGCGTTGCGGAAAGCGTGAGAACGTCTACCGAGGTGCGTAATTGCTTGAGTTTCTCTTTGTGACTCACGCCGAATCTCTGCTCTTCGTCCACGACTACCAACCCTAAATTGGAGAACTGCACATCCTTCGACAGCAACCTGTGCGTACCGATTACAATATCCACCGAACCGTCCTTTAAGCCCGCAATGGTTTTCTTCTGCTGTTGCGGAGTGCGAAACCGGGACAGCAACTCGATGCGAAGCGGATACGCCGCAAATCGCTCGGTGAACGACGTGAAATGTTGCGCCGCCAGCACCGTTGTCGGACAGAGAATAGCGACCTGCTTGCCGCCCGTCACCACCTTGAAGGTTCCCCTTAATGCCACCTCAGTTTTCCCAAATCCCACGTCACCACAAATCAGCCTGTCCATCGGTCTCTCAGATTCTAAGTCCCGTTTCACATCATTGATCGCCCGCATTTGGTCACGAGTTTCCTGATAGGGGAAGGCTTCCTCCATCTCATCCTGCCAGTTTGTGTCCGTGCCATAGGAGGGGCGCTGTGCGGATTGCCGGGCGGCATAAAGTCGGATCAACTCGCCCGCCATTTGTTTCGCCTGCTCCGTCACCTTGCGCTTCGCGCGTTGCCACTCCTGCCCGCCGATTTTGTTGATCTGAGGCGGGTTGCCGTCCGTACCGATGTAGCGTTGAACCCGGTCTATCTGATCGGCAGGAACGAAAAGACGATCCCCGCCGGAATACTCGACAAGCAGATAATCACGCTCGTTTCCCTCGACTTTGCGCTTCACAAGACCCCGGTAAACGCCCACGCCATGATGAATGTGAACCACATGATCCAATTCCTTGAGATCAAGAACCGACGAAATCGCGATGCCGCCCGCAACTTTGCGCCGCGAAACCGCAGGGCGTACCGCCCCGAAAAGTTCTGCGTCAGTGAGAACGTAAAGGCGCAATTCCGTCACCTTAAAGCCGGCACGCAGTCGCCCGTCCAGCACATAAAGACCGGGGCCGTCTTCGGGGTGCTTGTCGCGGGGCTGAAGCGGGAGTTTGAGTTCCGCCGCAATCTCCCGGACACGGTGCGGCGAATCGGAGACGAGAACGACGCGGCAGTTGTTGTCCAACCATGTGGTCATGTCGTCGGCAAGGGCGGAAAGTCTGCCCCGATACGAGTCCATTTGCACGGAGTTCACCCCGAAGGTCTTGATCGGAACAATGCCTTCCAGTCGCCTGCCCAAAAGGGAGAGGAGCAGGATAGGGTGAGTCTTGATGCGCTCTCTCGCCCTTTCAAACGGAATGACGTGCGGCACAAGATCAAGGGTCTCGCCGCGCTTGTAAAGGTGTTCGCGGTTTGTCTGGGCATCGCTCGACGAGCGCACAAAGTGGTCATGCACCTGCCCGGTTTCGTCCACGAGAACGACTGTTTCCGGGCGCATATAATCGAGTGCGGTGTAGTTAGGCTCGCCCAGCAAATAAGGAAGATACTGCTCCAGTCCCGTGAAATAAGCGCGTTGTTCAAGATCGGAGAGGTCGCTTTCGATGTGGTCGGTAAGTCTCTCGATGGCTTCGCGGGAGAGGGTTCCGCCTTCCTTTGCGAGTTCGGCTTTGCGGACGGCGAATTGCTTTCGGATCGAGGTAAGGGCGCGGGTGACACGGGCTTCAGTCAGCCTGAGTTCGCGGGCAGGTGTGATCTCTACAGATGCGCGTTTTCCGGTGCTACGCTGTGTCACGACATCGAAAGGGCGAATGCTCTCAATCTCATCTCCGAAGAGTTCGATGCGGACAGGCTCACTCGCAGCACCGGGAAACACATCGAGAATGCCCCCACGTCGGCTGAATTCGCCGGGACGTGTGACGGTGGTTGAAGCGTCATACCCTATTTGCACAAGGAGAGTCACGGTGTCATCGAGATCAATTTCCGTGTTCGCCTCCAGGGTAAAGACATAGTGAAGCAGGTCTTCGGGCGGAGCGGTCTTCTGGAGTACCGCCTCAATCGTACCGATCACAATGCCGGGTCGCTCTCGTGCCAACATCTGCAACGCCCCGATTCGCTCTCCGATAGCGCGGTAATCGGTCACGTCACCTTCCAGAAAAACGCTTTGTGCGGCAGGCAAAACCGCCAGATCGTCCTCGTGGATCCCGTAGCGTGTGAGGTCTTCCCACAGACGTTGCGCGGCTTCCTGATTGTAGGTCAACACGAAAATGGGACGATTCAACTGTGCGAAAAGCCGGGTGAGCGCAAAGCCTTTGACGGGGTTGGCGATCCCTTCGAGCATGACCGGGTGCGGCGTTTTGTGAGTGAGGGCTTTGGTGAGGGCGGTGAACTCCGGCAGGTTGTCCACGAGTTTGGTGAGATTGAGTAACGACATAAAAGTAATTTCCGTTTGATTTGCGTGAGTCTAAGACACGCCAAAAGACCGAAATCCCTTTTTGTAATGGCAATGCAAGGGGATTCCGGTGAGTGAATTCTATAGAGTTAGGATTTGATTATACCTCTTTCTACGACGAAACGATGAAGACGGTTGCAGGGGAAAGAGGTGTTGAGGAAGAGAGTTCCTCGTCAGGGAGGAAGCGTTGAAATGGGAGTAAGGATCGGTGAAGGAAGAAAATCTTGGGCATTGAGTGCAACCTGAAAAGGAAGTTTTCCTTCTCTTCCCGACATTCGACAGAGAACGTTTTCTCCCCTTAACCGGGGGTATACTAAAGACAATGAACACCCTTTCAGACCCGAAACCTGTTCTGCATGAAGATCCTACCTCGGAGGAGTTAGGACGTGTCTTTCGCCACCTCAAAGAGTTGACGCCGCCTCGTGCCAAACACGCGCCGAGGCACGCAGAATTCCTGCGGCAGGTGCGGTTCCGCTTTGGGGCGTCGCGTCCCGGCGAAGATGCATGGTTACGACTGCACGATTTGCTCGTTCATGGGACGACAAAACAGTGGCGTGAACGGGTGCTGGCGTGTTGGGCATCCGGTCGAGCCACCCTCACCCAGAGCGAAAAACAGGTCACGGCGGAAAATCTCAGTGTGCTGGTGCGGGGGGGCGTAAGCGGTGCGAACGCACCCTTCGAGGGAGCGTTTGTCACGGGTGTACTGAGTACATTGGTCTGGTTCTTTGGCTCGATCTTTCTGTGCATAGGCGCCTTTTTTGGAGGAGCGATCATTGGCGAAGGAGCGTGGCAACCGCCGTACTCCTCCTTTACCGCTCGCCTCGTCGAATTGCTCTATCTATCTTCAGGCGGCTTTCTCCTCAATGCGTTTTTTGCGCCGTTTTACGGGGTGTACAGCATTGTCCGAAACGAGAGGCACAACCGAGAAATACGCGAAGAAGCGGCACGGGCATTGGGGCGTCTGGGGGCGACGGAGGGCGTTTCCGCTTTGCTGTCTGCGTCACAAAATCGGGACTTCTTTGCGAATGTAGGAAAGGGGGCTTTGGCACGCACGTTGCCCTCTCTCACTCACGCGCATTACGGAACTCTCGACACGGACGCCGTGCCGAATTTGTGTCGCCTCTTTCTGGCGGATGCACCTGCGCTCACAACGGAGGGGATCGCTCTGGAAGGATTGCTTCTCGACGCTCTGGAGAAAGTCGGCAATGCAGGCGCGATAAAGCCGCTGGAGAGGTTCGTTGACTCGCCCGTCACGCGAGCATTGAGAAATACTGAGCGGGCGGAAGCGGTGCTGGAAGTCATCCGTGAGAGGATTCTACGCGAAACCGAAAAAGCCACCTTGTTGCGCGGCTCCGAGGCTCCCGTCCTGCCTCAGACTTTGCTCCGCCCCGTCGTCAATCGTCTTGAAGAAGCCGACACGGTTCAATTGCTCCGTCCTACAGGCAGGGACGACTAAGAAAAGAGGGACCACTGCATAGCCGCCTTTTCTCCCTGCTCTTTCCTCAATACTGAACCCGCTTGTCTCTCCACGCCTCTGATCTCACATCAGGGACAAACCGACGGAAGCCGCCTCTAAAACCTGACGTACTTTGCTTGCCAGACCGCTTGCCGTAAAGGGCTTCTGCAAAAAGAAAGTTCCTTCCGGCATAATTCCCTGAACGGAAGTCACTTCCTCCGTGTAACCGGAAACGTACATCACGGGAATACCGGGAAGAACGACTTTGAGCCGATCCGCCAGTTCTTTTCCGTTCATCACAGGCATGATCGCATCGGTGACGACAAGATCAATTCTGCCCTTGTAGTCTTGGACGACACGCAGGGCAACCTCTCCATTTTCCGCTTCCAGCACCGTATAGCCGTGTCGCTGAAGAGTCTTTATCGTGATCTCGCGAACCAGCTGCTCATCTTCTACGACGAGAAGCGTTTCCGTCCCGCCGCCTTCAACCCCCGTTGTCGCTTTTTCCTGGGCGGCGGGAAGAATTTCGGAGACACGCGGCAGATAAATCTTAATTGTCGTGCCTTTGCCCTCTTCGGAGTAAACGAAAATGTAACCCGCGCTCTGTTTGACAATCCCGTACACGGTTGCCAAACCCAGACCCGTTCCCTTGCCCACGTCTTTTGTGGTAAAAAACGGCTCGAAAAGTCGGTTCTTTACCTCTTCCGTCATTCCTGTTCCCGTGTCGCTGACGGAGAGGAGAACGTAGTCACCGGGCGTGATTTGCATTTGCTCTTGCAGGTAATGCTCCGCCAATAAGAGCGATTCGGTCTGAATGATGATCCTACCGCCCCTCGGAAGCGCGTCACGCGCATTGACCACCAGATTGACGATAATCTGTTCGATCTGAGTGGGGTCCGCTTTGACGCTCCCCGCCCCTTCGGAAAGCGAAAAGGTGAGTGTGATGTCTTCACGGATAAGCGGTTTAAGCATCGGTTGCATCTCGGAGATGACTTCGTTCGGCTGAATGATTCTGGCTTCGCTCACTTGCCGACGTGCGAAAGCGAGCAATTGAGCCGTCAATTTTGCGGCGCGAGTAGCCGCGGTCTGGATGTTATGGATATTGAGCAGAAGATCACTGCCCTCCCCGATTTCCATTTCGGTCATTTCGGCGTAACCCAGAATCACGCTCAAAAGATTGTTGAAGTCGTGGGCGATGCCTCCGGCAAGTCTCCCGATCCCCTCCATTTTTTGCGATTGGAGGTACTGGCTTTCTAGCCGTTTGCGGTCGGTGATGTCTGCCACCGTTCCCAACATTCGGACGGCTTGCCCCTCCCGATTGTAGTAAGCGCGTCCTTTGCCCGAAACCCAGCGCAGAGTGCCGTCCTTTAGAAGAATTCGATGTTCATGCTCGAAGATAATACGATGCTCGACGGCTTTCTTGATCGAGTCGCGTACCAGTTCGCGATCTTCGGGATGCAAAAAGGCTTGATAAGCCCCATAAGTTCCCTCAAAGGTTCCCTCCTCGATTCCGAAAAGCCGCTCGGTTTCTGAAGACCACAGCAAGGCATCCGTAATCATGTTCCATTCCCAAATGCCCATTGCTCCGGCATGAAGAGCCGCTTGAAGTCGTTGTTCGCTTTCCCGCAGAGACGACTCCGCTTTGATAAAATCGTCTATATCGGTGCTGGTGCCGTACCAGCGCACAAGCTCACCCTTTTCATCGCGGCGGGGAAGAACTCTGCCTTGATGCCAGCGATACTCGTCGTCAAAACGCTTGATCCGAAACTGATGCTCGAATGCGGTCCCCGTTTTCATTCCTACGAGATAGACCTTGAGAAGACCCGGATAATCCTCCGGGTGAATAACGTGCTCCCATCCCCACCCGAAAAGTTCTTCCAAAGTCGCCCCGGTGTACTCGACACAGCGACGATTGAAGTAGTCAATCGTCCCGTTAGGTTGCGTTGTCCACACGAGATGCGGGATCGAGTCGGCAAGAAATCGGGCGCGTGCTTCGCTTTCCCGCAGATCGGCTTCCATTTGTTTCTGAGAACTGATTTCGGTACAAACGGCGACGGCTCGCCAATGTTTCCCGGCTTTGAGAGTTTCAATTCTGACTTCTTCACGTACCCAGTGAATTTTGCCGTCCTGCCCCTGACAACGAAACTCCTGCGCGTAACTTTTTCCGGCACGGATCGCCGCCGCTCCAAGCCGATCACAGGCGTCCCGATCTTCGGGAAGTCGGCAACGATACCAGGCGTCACTGTAAGTCTCTTTTTCGAGAAGCGAAAGTGGTAAAAAGCGTTGTGCCGCCTTTTCGTCCGCGATTCGAAAGATCCAATGCAGATAAAAAGGATGTTCGGTGTCTAAGATTTCCGCAGACCAGAGCAAACATTGCGCCCCCGACATAATGCTCTCAATTTCGCGTTCGTGTTGCTTTCGCTGGCTCACGTCTCTTGCGATCACCGAGGCACCCATGATCCTCTCCATGTCATTACGCATCGGGGAGATCGTCACTGAAACATCAAGTAAGGTACGATCTGCCCTTTGATGCACGGTTTCATGGAGGGCGATTTGCTCTCCCTGCTTCAAGCGATTCAGGATAACAGGGGCTTCCTCGCGACGGTTCTCCGGAAAAAGAACGATTATGCTTTCCCCGATCATTGCATCGGCTTTGTACCCGAACATACGCTCGGCGGCAGGATTCCAGGTCATCACATTGCCTTCAAGGGTGATGGAAAAAATCGCATCTTCGGAGGTTTCGACAATGGTAGCGAGACGGCTATGCTCCAGTTCCACCTCTTTGCGTTTGGTGATGTCTTGAATAATGCCCGAAAGTTGAATCGGATTCCCCTCGGCATCTCGTGAAATTTCTCCCTGCGCCAATATCCAATGGACGGATTCATCAGGCCAAACCACCCGGATTTCATGCTGGAAATCATGATCTTCCCGAACACTGCGTTCCATTTCAGCATCCACCATGTCACGATCCAGAGGATGTACCAGACTCAGAAACATAGAGGGCGATCCGTCAAATTCACCCGGCAGCAAACCGAAAAGACGTTCCAGTCCCTCTCCCCAGAGAATCGTCTCGGTGGTCAGATCGAAAGACCAGGCTCCAATTCGGGCGGCATTCAGCGATAACCGCCGCTCTCGCTCATTATTTCGCTGTTGTTCCTGAAGTTGTTCTCTTTCCGTGATTTCTCTGGCACTGCAAAGCATCGCAATGACTTCCCCATTTTGCGCTTCATCCCTCTCGAAAACGGGAGAAAAACGATGCTCGTAAATTTTCACTCCACTCGGTGTCGAAACCATTGTGGTGCCAGTTACAGACTGACCCGTCCTGAAAACCTGTTCGGTTTGTGCGTTGAGGTCAGCGATTGTTTCTAGAGCAAAACCCAACTCCGCATTGGTCTTACCGACCATTTGTGAAGCCTCCAGTCCAAAAACGGAGGCTCCCGCTTCGCCCACCAGAAGATAACGACCCTCTCGATCTACGACAAAAAGAGGGTCTTCGGAGGATTTCAGAAAGGCGTTCAATATCTGTAGGGGAGGCGCAAAGAGGGAATCACTCTGAGATTCAATCTGAGAGAAGTTCGAGAAAATATCGGGAGAGGAGGAAGCAGACATAAAGGATTACTTTCGCGAGGTTTGATGCGTTGCTGGATCGTTCGGCGTGTCGAAAAAGAGATTTTGTTCTGATGAGATATGATACCCGATAAGGAGTATGCTTTTCCCTGAATAGCGGATTGCGCGAGAGAGTTAAAGCGTGTTTCTCGCTTCTCTCCCCTACGGAAAATTGATTCGCCGTCAAATTTCTGCTATACTCTGCTTGAGTCACCCTGAATCGTCACGAAAGATTTTATTTTAAGATCACGAGACATCGCCAAAAAAGCCCCAATCCATGAAATCACCCCGAACGAAAACCGCTCTTCCCCCTGTCAATGCGGGACGGCACAAGCAAGACATTCTCGGCATTGCTCTCTTTTTTGCGGGAGCCGCCGCCCTTGTTTGCCTTGCGTGGCACCAAAATGCACCGATCCCCGACTTTGTGGATAGTACCCTGCGACTGATTGCCGGAGCAGGAGCTTACGTTCTGCCGCTTATTTTAATGTTTTTCGGAGGAATGTTTCTGATCGGTTACGAACGGTTTACGGTGAATCGCACCACACTTGGAGCGATTTCACTTTTTCTGGTGTTTGTGACGTGGCGGCATCTGCTCGGTGTCACCAATCCGCAGGGGTGGAATGCTCAGGAGGTTGGGGCGGCAGGTGGTGCGATTGGCTGGGTTTTCGGGGCAACGTTCGTCACCCTGCTGGGGCCCGTGATCAGTCATCTGCTTCTCGTTTGCCTTTTGGTGGCTTCAGTGGTGCTGATGAGCGAAAGCCCGCTTGCGGAACTCGCAAAACGGTTTAAGTTCTCCGCATTTTCTACCAATTTCACCACGATGAGACCCGTTTCGGAACCTGTTGAGGAACGCGAACGGCTTGCGTCACGCTCAAATCTTGCGGTGGTCAAGTCACGCGGGGAAACGCTGATCCCGGAGGCTTCTCCTCTTTTGCCCAATTTGGAAGAGGAACGCGCCGAACGTGCGGCACGAGTGGTCGAGAAAGCCCTGACCCCGATGGGCAGGGGAGCGGAAACAGCTCAACTCCCTTTGCCGGGAACGGAACGTGAAGCGGACGACAGCAACCCGTTGACCCGACTTTTTAATCTGACGCACGGTCTGAAAGGTGAGGAGGACACGGTTGCCTCGCCTCCCCTACGCAATTCGGGAGAGCGAACAAAGCCCGAAGCCCGCGATAAAAGCACAACTCCTCCCGCGAAAACCGAAACGAAAATTCCCGAAGGCGGTCTCACCGCCTCCCTCAACATCGATCAGAGACCCCGCGAGTTTACGCTTCCTCCTCTCACGCTCTTGAAGGAGGCACCGCCTGCGGTCTCGAAACGCTCTCAGGCGGAACTCGAAGATCGTATCAAAGTGATCGAGAAGACGCTCGAACAATTCAATATCGGGGCGAATGTGGTAGAAGTCGCTTCGGGGCCTACGGTAACACGCTACGAAATTCAACTGGCTCCGGGCATCAAAGTCTCGAAAATCGTATCGCTGGCGGACAATCTCGCCATGAGCATGGCGGCAATTGATGTGCGCGTGGAAGCCCCGATCCCCGGCAAAAGTGCGATTGGTCTGGAAGTTCCGAATCAGCACCCGTCCGTTGTTTCGCTGAGGGAGTGTCTGGAAACGGACGAGTACAAAAACGCGGAAAGCAAAGTCACGGTGGCACTCGGCAAGGACGTAGCGGGACAATATAAGTACGCTGACCTGACCCGGATGCCTCACCTTCTTATCGGTGGCTCCACGAACTCCGGCAAAAGTGTGTGTCTGAATGTTCTGATCGCAAGTCTGGTGTATCGTGCCACGCCCCGTGAGGTGCGCCTTTTGATGATTGATCCCAAGCGGGTAGAGTTGAGTTTGTGGGACGGAATCCCGCACCTCATGCACCCGGTGGTGAAGGATGTCAAACAGGCGGCGGGAATTTTTCGGGCGGCAATCAAGGAAATGGATCGCCGCTACGATCTCTTTTCGGCACTCGGCACTCGCAACATTGAGGGCTACAATCAACGTGTCCCGGAAAGCGAGAAAGTTCCTTATATCGTTCTCATTGTGGACGAACTCGCCGACCTCATGATGCAACAGGGTCCCGAAATCGAGCAACATATTTGTCGGTTGGCTCAACTCGCCCGTGCGACCGGAATCCATTTGATTATCGCCACACAGCGCCCTTCGGTAGACATTATCACGGGAACGATCAAGGCGAATATCGCCTCTCGCATAGCCTTTGCCGTTGCCTCGCAGGTGGACAGCCGCACGATTCTCGACATGACGGGCGCGGATCGCCTGATTGGAAGGGGGGATATGCTTTTTATGCCGATAGATGCGCCAAAGCCCGTCCGAATTCAAGGGTGCTACCTCAGCGAAAACGAGACGAACGCGATTGTCGAGTACCTGAAAGAGCAGGAGAAACCCGATTTCGCCTTTACGATAGCAGAAGGCGAAGCGAATTTCGGGAACGGTGGCGGCGGGGCGGGATCGGATGACAACGACAACGATGAGTTTTTCGAACAAGCCGTTCGCCTTGTCGTCAACAACGGTCAAGCCTCGACTTCGATGTTACAGCGTCGGTTCCGTATTGGCTACACTCGTGCCGCCCGTATCGTGGAAATGATGGAGGAGCGCGGCATTGTGGGGCCTCTGAATGGCGCGAAGCCGCGTGAAATCATCGTCACGAAAATGGAGGTCGAGCAGATGTTCAATCCCGGCGGCTCCATTCCGGGTGTAGACGACTACGATGAGTGAGGACAGATTATCTTTTTCCTCTCCGTATTGAGTCTGCAGAGAGACTCCGGAGGTTAAAACCTCCGGCTAATAAGAGCGAAGTCCACCTCTGTGGACTCAATGCGGAGAGGGCGCAAATAAGTTTTGCTCAGAAAAACTTCTGCATCATCTGTTTCCAGTAAGACCAGTCATGCCCGGTGCCATCTCCCCAGATGTCCAGCAAATGCGGAATACTTTTCGCGGAAAGAATATCGGAGAGACGCAGGTTGTCATCAAGGCAGATGTCCCACTCTCCGGTTGCCAGCACCAGTTTCATCTTTTGGTAGTGGTTCCAGTACCACCCGTCATTCAGGTTGGGCAGATACTGAAGCGGCTGATTCAGGTAGAAGTCTTCGCCCGTGTAATGTGGCATGAAATCGGTCATGTCGTAGGCTCCGCTCATGGAGACGCAGGCGGACACTAAATCCGGGTGCTTGAGCGCGAAATTCACCGCGTGAAAGCCACCGAAACTACAGCCTGTCACGCCGATTTGCGTTCGTCCCTCTTTTGCAAGAGCGAGAGTTGCAACCTCATGGAAAATGTAATCGTCGTACTGGTTGTGGCGCATCACGCGATGATGCGGGTGGATCGAGCGATTGTACCAACTTTCGGCGTCTACGCTGTCCACACAAAAAAGGTGATACTCCCCCTGCTCGATCTGTGGAGCGATAGAGGCGATCATGCCTCTGTCCTCGTACTCGAAAAAACGCCCTTTCGAGGTAGGGAATACAACGATTGGAAAACCCCCGTGTCCAAATTCCAATAATTCCATGTCCCGGTTCAGGTTCGGGCTGTGCCAGCGATGATAATTGCGAATCAAGGGGTTCTCCTTAAAGGATGTTGACGAATAGATTGTAACCGGATTTTCTGCAGACCGTGTAGGGGTGTTGTTTGCTACGCCCGTTTATGATTGGAGTGCTTTTGTTGCCCGTGAATAAATTCACGGGGTTTCTTTTGCATTCACAAAACCTCTAAGACGAGGCTTTGCCCGGTATCGAAAGCGACGTGAAAAACTCGGCGTAAATTCGGTCGTTGTATTGTGTGACAAGTGTCCAGGTACGCTCGAAATCGGGTGAGGAAACCGCAAGCCCCACATGATGCTTTTTGTTCATTTTCCAGAAGATTTCGGGGTCATCGAAGGCGGAAAGGTCGGGCGTTTCCTGCTTTGACAAAGAGACGAGCAACCCGGCATAATCGTTCTTCGGAACAGGAGCCATGTATCCACCCGCGCCTTCCGGTGTGATCTCCAGTTTTGCCCATTCCGCCCACAAATCAACTCCGGTTGCCGCCCCGATCATCTCCGCGATATGCGCCCCCGCCACTCTTGCCGAAGTTTCCAGAAAGTAGTAGGTTCCGTCTTCCGCTTTGATGTACTCGGAGTGGGAGACGCCGCGCACATAGCCAAACGCTTTGAGGATGAGTTTGTTCAGTCCTTTTAAGGTGCGGTCATCGTCGGAGTTGTGAAGGACGTTTCCGCTTGTGAAAACACGCCCTTCATGAGAAACTTCAAGCGGCGGCTTTCCATATTTAGAGACAAGCGAGAACAACGTTTTCTTGTTGTCAACAATCGTATCTACGTGAAAAATGTCGCCGGGAATAAACTCTTCCAAAATGTAAAAGGATTGAAGGTCGCCGAGTTCGTCAAGGGTGCGCCAGAGACTTTCCGCTCCTTCGATTTTTTTGATACCGATAGTGCCCGCCGAGGAGCGGGGCTTGAGCAGGTAGGGCGGGGAAACTTCGTCCAGAAAGGTGCGAAGATCGTCGTAGTTGAGGATCGGACAAAAGCGGGGAACGGAAATGTTCTCGTTGCGGGCGCGAACCCGCATCGCGAGTTTGTCCCGGAAGTAGCGTGAGGTGGTGTCGCCCATACCGGGAACGCGCAAATGTTCACGGAGCATCGCCGCCTTTTCCACGTCGAAGTCGTCGAGCGCAATAATCCGATCAAATCGCTCGGTTCGTGCCAGAAAACTCACGCCTTTGATCATGTCCGACAAAACCCACTCTTTGTCTTTGTCGGCAATATAGAAAGCGTCATCGAGTGATTCGCGGGGCCAGTCCCCGTGTTCGAGACTTCGGGAGGTGAGCAAAAGGGTGCGGCATCCACTGCGTTTGCACTGGCGCATAAATGCCTGCCCCTTTTCGCAGGAGGCAATG